>JAURNF010000182.1 GCA_030830285.1 Candidatus Kapaibacterium sp. | reverse complement strand
GCATGATGTCTCACTGGCGTTCGTTGACGAATTGCAGACGTTGTGTGATCTCGTCAGGAAGCGCTGGCGTGTTCTTCCCTGGAAGCAAGAACGACGACAGCGAGGTAAGATCATCGAATACGCGCTGGCGCACCGTTGTCTGCATCAGATAGTCGTGACCGCTCGATCCACCCGTGCCAACGCGCATACCAATCATGCGGCTTACCATCATTGTGTGACGGAAGCGCCAGAGCGATACAAGCTTGTCGAGCTCAATGATCGCGTCGAGCAGACGGTACGGAGTTTGAAGCAACGGCATGTGACGATAGGTCGAGATGAACAGAGTCGCCAGTGTTGCGCGTTGTGACAATCGACGTGCACCTGACTCGCGAAGTTGCTCGTAGCTGTCGTGATCGAAGATCGCATTGAAGCCTCGCTCATTCGCGTCAATCTGCGCAAGCGCGTCGGCTGGATCGGTGCCTTCTGCTACCGCAAGCGTGCGCACCTCTGCACGGTCGTTCTCGAGTACATCTGCGACGGCCTTTCGATAGACGTCCCAAAAGGCATACGTACTGGTTTCCATGAAGGGGATTTGCTCGAGCCAGCGTTGGAGCGCAGTAAACAGGTTCGTGCCTACTGTAGCTGCATCGAGCGCACGCTTATGCTCGTCGGCAAGTGCTTCCGTGTAGTGCTTAAGAACGCGCTTTGATTCGGGTACACCGAGGGTGCGCTCAAGGATGCGCCACTGCATCGATTGGAATCCGCTGGCAGGGTTGAGATACGCGCGGAAGTCCATGAAGTCGCCGGGCGTCATGGTTTCGATTAGTGTGAACTGACTTGCCAAGTGCTCCATGATGCGGTTTGCACGTTGTACACGAGCAAGGCATGTAGCAACATCCTGCTCAGGCACATACGGACGATCCAGCATCGTAATGACGGAGTTGATTTCGAACAACACCTGCTTGAACCACAACTCGAAGGTTTGATGCGTAATGATGAACAGTAGTTCGTCGTGGGCAGCATCACCATGCTTGGCACTTTCGCAGTGCTGAGCGTTAAGGATAGCATCAAGTGCGAGGTAGTCTGCGTAGTAGGCCATTGTGCGTTCGAAGAGTTGTCGTTGAATGCGTCCGAGTTACGAACGTGATTGTACATCGAGTTTATGAAACACCGCTGTCTGCGCGATCATGTCGTGAAGTGCCATGCGATTTGTGCCAATCACAAAGAAGCACCCGACAATGAAGATGAGGTCATACAGCGAGCTGATACCATTGAGGAGTCCCAGCGTCGGAACAAATGAGAGTAGCTGCATGATCTTTCCGAGATCCTTCACGACGTAACGCCGCAATAACGTTTGCACCGTTGCTTGATAGCCGTCCGGTGTTGCTACGCAGATATCGAGAATACGCTTACCGGGTGATGCGCCGGTGAATCCCTCAATCAGGGGATAGAGCACGCCGAGCACGAGACTGCCGAGGAACATGCCTCCGAACATTGTCTCCATGAAGCGAATTGCACCAGCGTCAATGCCAAGCGCGTTGTACAGCTGGAAAAGATCTGTTAGTTCATCGACAATGAACTGTGGAACGGTGATCTTTGCCGCAACGATAATGATGCCCACGGCAACGGCCAGCGTGAGCATGATGAGTATGTCGATCGCGTAGGCTAGAAATCGCCGACCAAAACCAATGCGCAGATATTCAATCGGTGGTGATACCGATGGTTCCATGAAATCCTCACAAAATGTTGAGTGCAGAACAGATTCGAACAGCAATGTCGTACTTCTTAAACGGCGGCATAAGGTATACACCGTCAATGCGATCCTGCACACGACGGAGGAAGTCGGTTGCGAGCTCGATGCCAACAGCAGTAGCAGCCTCAGTATCTGATCCGGCTGCTTGCATGCGCTCGCGGACCCAGCCTGGGATGTTCATGCCCGGCACTTCGTAGTGCAGAAACTCCGCATGGCGAATTGTCCGCAGCGGAATCACGCCAAGCATAAACGAGATGTCGATCGTTGCGATGCGCTCGAGGAAGCGCAGCAGCACTTCGTCGTCGAAGATGGGCTGAGAGAATGCTACATGCGCACCTTGTTCGGCCTTCATCGCGAGACGATCGAGTTCACGCTCAAGATCTTCAGCTGCAGGGTTGACCGCGCATGCGATGGTGAAGCCCGTTGGAGAGCCAAGGGGATTGCCCATCAAGTCGCGTCCGGTATTCATGCGTCCAAGTGCACGGATCAAGCCGATCGAATCGACGTCGTAGACACTTGTTGCCGAAGGGTAATCGCCGATATGTGTTGGGTCGCCGGTTACAGCGAGGATGTTTCTTACACCGAGCTCGTGCGCACCAATCACCTCTGCTTGTAGCGATACCATGTTGCGATCGCGACACGCAAGGTGCGTAAGGCACTCCATGCCAGTAGCATCGGTGACAAGCTTTGAGATTGCGATCGGACTCATGCGCAGGCGCGCTCGCGCACCATCGCTGATGTTCACTGCATCAATGCCATGCTCTTTGAGATATCGTGCACCCTCGATCACACTCGACATGTCGAGTCCGCGCGGTACATCAAGCTCAACAGTCGTGAGGAGTCGCTTACCAAGCGCGGCGCCAAACGGGGTTGGTGCTGGCGGTGCGATAGACTCAGCATCGTCACGCTGATGACGTTTCACGGATACCGGCGATGAGCCCACGCGCGCACCTGCAACTGCCTCTGCAATTGCTCGCACGTGCGTGACATCTGCACCACCGTCTGCGCCGATAATGCAGGCGCCGTGTTCCACCAGACGTCGTGCAGCTGCAGCAACGTAGGATGGTTCTGCGTTGTAGACAGGGAAGCCATCGATGATCGTCGGTATGCCAATGTCGGGAAGTGCAACCAAAGGCACGGAACTTACACGGAGCGACTCGACAATGCCCAGCATGCGCTGGGGTCCAACCGTGCCGTTAGAGCCCATGGCTTGGATACCATGACGTTCCAAACGGTGCGCAACATCAGATGGATAGCTGCCGCTGAGCACTGAACCGTCTTCTGGGAATGACTTCAACGCGATGAGTGGCACATCGGCGCTCAGCGCACGCACAGCATCAATCGCGATTTCAATCTCATCCAAGTCGATGAATGACTTCAGCATGATCACATCGACCGAACCCGCGAGAAGTGCTGCGATCTGCTCGGTGAAACAGAGGTGCAAATCCTCATGCGTTAACGGTCCCAAAGGACGCATCATACGTCCACTTGGACCAACAACGCCAGCAACCAATGCGCGTGACCCTGCAGCTTGTCGTGCAAGCCACACGCCCTTGCGATTGATCTCATGCACTCGTGCAGAGAGCATCGACGACTCAAGCGCGTACCGGTTTGCGTGGAACGTGTTGCTCTGGAGCAGCCCCGCTCCCGCATCGAGAAACTCGTGGTAGATCTTCTCGATCACCACAGGTGACGTGAGATTGTATCGATCGCACGGACGTTCGGAACATCCACGACGAGCAAGCTCTATGGCCATCGAGCCATCAGCGACAATCGGTCCGTTAGCTATCAGCGTAGGCAAATCAAACTTCATACTCATGCGGTACGTCCCCACAGACCGTGATCAATTGAGAACACGCTCCGCGGACTCCACCAGAGGTAGATGCATCCGATGATCATTGCAGAGTTCTTTGCAACCTTGAGCCACGAGACTTCCTCGCCCCCTGACGCACCAAAACACCCACAGTCGATTTTGAGTCCAAGCACAACGGCATATGCTACCGCTAGCGTGAACGCCACAAGCATCCCGCCACAGAACAGTGCCTGCACTTTCGTTCGTATGCCCATGATCAGTCCGATGCCTGCGATCAGTTCGAGCCATGCCAGAATGAGCGCTATCGCATTCACCGACCACGAGGGTACAAGACCGTAGTGCATGATCGATGTTGCAAAGGCAAGAGGTTCAATGATTTTGGGTACAGCTGCAACGACGAAGTATCCGCCGATGAAGACGCGCACCAACAAGCTCAACCAGGGACGTAGTGCATCCATAGCGCGCAAATTACGCCGCATGCGTTACACAACGTATGTGCTAATGAGCATCCACAAGATGAAGGCCAGTGCGATGCCGTTGGACACCAACCCAATGCGAGCCAGGAGGAGTCCGCCACGATAGTCTCTGCGCACATGCAAGGGGGCATCAGCAGGCAACGGAGATGCTGCCGCGGCCCGCACGATCAAGATCGCAGGAACAATGCCAACACCCCAGACAATCGTCAGGATGACGGCAGCGTAGCCCAACCATACCATGCCACGTGGAGACATTGTTACTTCTTCGTGTCGAGTGCGTTGGTGATTTGCAGCACGAGGTCCTCAACATGAGCACGTGTAAGGGAGTCGTTGCTTCGAACAGCCGACAACGTCTTCTTGAGTGTTGCAAGACGCAGGCGCGCAATCGCACGTACGTCTGTGGAGTACGTTGATGGACCACGCATGAAGATCATGAAGAAGTCGCCAGAGGCCGCAGGTGCAGACGACTTATCAATGAGATCTTGCACGTAGGCACGCTGGAGGTTGCGACGATAGAAATCGATCGGAGCCTTGGTCTGAAGCTCTGTAAACACGGCAGCTTCAACATCTGTCAGGAGTTCGTCGACGCTGTAGGCAGTTGCGGTGAATCGCGTCTGTTGGTCGAGCAAGCGGAGCAGCTTATCCGACGACATCACGGTACGAAGGACACGCGTCTGCATCGAACTCAGGCGTTGTGCTACGTCTGCTGGCTGCAGCAGTTGAGCGATCTTCTCGTCGAGCAACCACATCGGGGTAGTGAATACTTGGTCGCGCAGGAACTGCACAGCGCCACGCTGACGGTCCTTTGCAACGATGCTATAGACTGGTCCTGGCGAACCAAACACCTTGCGCTCAGTAATCACACCACCTGGGATGTTGGCGACATGTCCCATCTCGCGACTCCATTGTCCGAGCACGTCATCATAGAGATCGCTCAGCAGTGTAAAGTCCTTGCCATCCGAGTATGCAGATTCGTAGAGGTATCCCATGATCCGCTTGAGGTTGGCAACACCATATGTGCCAGCCTTCACCGCGTCATCACCGAGGTCTTCTGTCTGCGCCGTTGGGTCGACGATCATCCACTGTTGCGCACCAAAGCGATACATCGGATTTGTCTCTGTGAGCTTGGCCCAGGCGCTGAGTGTGTCGCGCTCTGCATCCGATGTGGTGGCACCGATGATCGGACGGTAACCCCACTTCGTGGCGAACTCGTCGTATGGTCCAACTTGCGGACGCACAGGCACATCATCACCTGGTTGTGCGATGTAGTTGAATCGTGCGTAGTCCATGATCGATGGCGCAGTGCCGTACTTCGCACAGAACGTCTTTGATCGCAGCGAGTCAACAGGATAAGCGTTCGACGCCTTCATGTTGTGTGGCATACCTATGGTGTGTCCGAACTCGTGCGCAGCAACAAATGCCACCAGCTCTCCCATGAGCGAATCATTGTAGGGGAGTTTGCGCGACTTCGGATCGCTTACAGCCTGCGTGAAGTACCAGCTGGTTTGCAACTTCATGATGTTGTGGAACCAACCGATATCGGACTCAATGATTTCACCCGTGCGTGGGTCGTGAATGTTCGGACCGTAGGCGTTCTCCGTTGGAGATGGGTAGTAGCGGATGACGCTGTAGCGTGCATCTTCTGGCGACCAATCTGGGTCTTGTTCTGGTGTTGGTGGTTCGAGACACTGCACGGCATTCTTGAATCCTGCCTTTTCGAATGCTGGATTCCACTCTTCGATGCCCTTCTTCAACCACTTCCGCCATTGCACTGGTGTAGCCGGATCGATGTAGTAGGTGATTGGCTTGATTGGTTCAACGAGTTCACCACGTAGGAATGCTGCGGTATCCTTTGGCTCGAGACGCCAGCGGAGAATGTACTCGCGCTGCACTGCTTCTGCTTCCGGACGTGAGTAGTCTGTTTGGCGTAATGAGAAGAATCCAACACGCGGATCTGCAAGGCGTGGTGTCATTGGACGCTCAGGCAAGAGGACCATTGAGTGGTGCATGCCAAACGTCATCGTGCGCGTTGCGCTGTTCTGTGCTGGCGATTCAGCTGAGAACGTCAGGAGGTTTTCAACTTCGACGTTCGTTGGGAATGACTTGATATAGTCAATGAACGAGCGTTCGCGATCGAGACCCGTCATCTTGTATTGTTGACGCACCGAGCGGTTTGGGGTAAGAATGCCTACGTCGCTCAAGAACATATCGGTCACGTCGATCACGATCGCGCTTGAGTCCTTTGTGTACGCCTGAATCGGAAACGCACGAATCACTTCTTCAAAGTTCGCTGCGCGAACGGCGCGTGCAATCGGTGATGAGTCGGCTGCAACGTTGACGTAAGAAATCGTGCGAAGAAGGATTTTCTCGTACTTCTGTTCCCAACGAATCACTTCCGTATTGTTCTCTTCACCGCCATACCCAACGGATGGCGTGCGTGAGATGCGTGAAACCAGAAGCATCTCCTTGTTCAGCTTCGACACTGGGATCTCGTAGAAGAACTTTCCATCGAGTCGATGCACGATGAACAGGCCTGAGTCGGAGACCGCTTCCTTCGTGATCACCTTGTCGTAGGCCTTGATCTTCTTTTCCTTCATACCAGCCTTGTCGCCGTCCGGACGATCTGACATCTGCGATGGAGGCGTTGGCGACGAACCACACGCGAGGAGGAATGCCGTACTGATCGTGACAAGTGTCCACGAAAGGAAAGACTTCATACTTGGATCCCGAATTGCTGATGAGCGAGAACTGCGAATCTAAATACAAAGATGCCCGGCCAGCTATTGGGGAGGGACTGCGTGGCTCGGGCATCTGTGGTGTATCGTGTGACCGGTCGGGTTGGGGGCCGGATCGGGGAGGGTGGCCACACGATGTCTTGGGGGACGCAAGCAGGGACGAACGTGCAGGGAAAATGTTACACGCCTGTATCTTTGCGCCCATGATTCCTGCTACCGGACTGTGTGTCGGACTCGACCTCGACACGGGAAAGATGCCCCAGCAATACCGTGACCGTCCAGACGCCCTGGTTGCGTTCGGCATGGATGTGATCGACGCAACCCGCGAGTGGGCCTCGTGTTATAAGATCAACCTTGCCTTTTTCGAGCAGTACGGCATTCCTGGCATCGAAGCCATGTACCAACTGCGGAAGCACTGCGGCTCTTCCTACGTGATTGCTGATGCGAAGCGCGGTGACATTGGAAACACGTCGGCAGCGTATGCGCGCGCCGTGTTTGATGATCTCAACGCAGATGCCGTCACGGTGTCACCCTACATGGGCCGTGATTCGGTAGGACCGTTTTTGGAGGTCGCCGACCGGATGGTGTATGTCCTGGCACTTACCTCGAACCCAGGTTCGCATGATTTTCAGCGTATGGACATCGATGGACAGCCGCTGTATCGCCGTGTCATGGAATCAACGCTTTCCTGGCCGCGAAATGGGGACGTGGGGTTTGTTGTTGGGGCAACAAACGCAGATGAACTTGCCATGTTGCGCGGCGCATATCCAAACGTGCCACTCTTAATACCAGGTCTGGGAGCCCAGGGTGGTGACGAGCAAGGCACCGTCGCAGCCAATGCAGGCGGTCCGGCAGTGTTTAATGTTTCGCGAGGACTGTTGTACTGCGATACGTCTGCCTCGTGTATGACGTCGATCGCAACCGAAGCGGCACGTCTTCATGCTGTACTAACGTCACGCTAACCGGCTGACAGTGCTCGACTACGATGTTCACACATCGTACGTGCGTGTCGTGTCACTCTGCCATCTCCCAGAACGTCTTCTCCAGCGTGCAATTCACGCGGCCTTGTCCGAACCTGGTCGCGTATGGACGTGTGCCAATGGTGTGCATCTCCAGGTGTTATCGCCCGGACGCATCAACGTCCATGAAGGCCCAGACATTGTCAACATTGCGATCTATCGCGATCAGACAGTAACCATCGGCAGTGCCGAGGTGCATCACACCGCATCAATGTGGTACGCCCATGGTCACGGCAACGATGTTCGCTACGATGATGTGGTCCTGCACATCGTGGTCGAGAATGATGTGCAGATCGCACACATTCCATGGACGTTGGTGATTCCGGAGAGAGACGTTGTTCGTGGACTCCGATCACTCCAGCAACGAACGCAACTAGATCCAACCGAGCATGTCGACGAACTCCAACGCGCGGCGTTCCTGCGTCTGACGCGCAATGTTGCGCGCGCCCGTGCAGCCGTTGGACGTGTGGGGGTGGTTGAAGCACTGCGCGTACTTGCCGCTGAATGGTTCGACCGTCTTGCGAGTAAGCGCCATCATCCGCTTGTTGACGACATGGCACGCATCGTTCGGGAGCAACTTCCTGAGTCGCCCTTGGGAATGCTGGCTCGCGACATTCAATCGATTACAACCGATGAACTTCTGCGAGCACTCCATCATGCTGAGCAGCGTCGCATCGCAAACGAAGGTCGATCCGTCCGACGTGAGGTGGTGATCAACGTGATCGTCCCTATGAGTCTCGCTCGCGCTAGCACGCAGCAGCGAGTCATTCTTCTGCAGTGGTATTGGATGACACGGGCACACCGGCCATATGCTGGATTAGATCGGAGGTATCCCGGAATGCGTCAGGATTACATCTGGCAACAACAAGGCATGCTGGAGCTCCAGCGTCGAGGGGGATAACCCGTGCGTGGGGGAGTGCGCTTCACGTCCTAACTTTGCGCGCTCTGAATCTTCGCTCACACTCTCTCAACTCGCAGCATGCAGACAGTTCTTGTAACCGGCGCCAATGGTGAAATTGGCCACAGCCTTCTCCACGCTCTCGCTGCTCGCGAGGGATGTCGCGTAGTTACACTCGACCTCGCACCACTGGGCGACGAGCTCCGCACGCTCGTGCAGGATGCACGCG
>JAURNF010000181.1 GCA_030830285.1 Candidatus Kapaibacterium sp. | reverse complement strand
CGCTTTGCTGTGGTATCGGGCATCGAGAAGCGCACACGGATCGGATCTACCTTTGCTCGGAAGGCTACAGGGTAGAGCACGCGACATGGCGAAACAACCTCAAAAGTCAGTGTTTCGAAATACTCATCAGGAATCTTCGACGTGAATTCGATCGGAATCGTCACCGTAGTATTCGGAGCGATTGATAGAGGGAATACCGAGGCATCCACAACGCGGAAGTGCGTACCTGCTGCAATGTTTCGGATCACAACTGTATCGTCGTCTTCACTCTTGATTACAAGATCCTTGGTATATCCCGTGCGATAATCAACAGTACCGAAATCGATTCGCGCGGGTACTTGGAGTCGAACAGGATCCAACGTCACAACAATACCGCGCACCGTCTGTGAGCACCCGCTACTGTCAATAGCAGTGACGCTGTACTCGCCTGGCACCGCTGCTGTTACGCTGCGCTCCGTTGAGCCATTGCTCCAACGGTAGAACATGAATCCTTCGCTTGCAGTAAGCACGCGTGATCCGCCTGGACAGATATCACCGCCACCCATTGCAGATAGCGTAAGCGGAGTGTAGGTCTTCCACGTGAATCCGTTGATCACTGTTCCGGAATCACCTTGTGTTGCGCCCCACGATGTGTAGCGCACTTCATCTGCTGTTTCGGGAGATAAGTGTATTCCTGGTGAACCGCCGTCAAGTCGTGTCGTAACTCCTGGCACTGGCTTCGTCATAACGATAGCTCCACCGCCACCACCGCCACCCGGACCGTTCGGCTGATATCGCGCACCGACGTTGCCGCCGTTGCCACCGCGGACATCAACTGTCGCAGTACCGCGCGTTACTCCAATATCAAGTAGCACGGTGCCGCCCGCGCCACCACCACCAGCGCCGTCACCTGGCTGCAGGAACTGCTTTCCATCCCATGCTGCAGTATCACGCACCGAGAGACCTCGTGCGATGATCGATCCGCCCATCATGTTCAGTCCGTTCGCAACAACAATCACGATTCCACCACCGGCTGCACCGGCAGTGCCTTGATTGTTGTTTTGATGTCCACCACCACCGCCGCCACCAAGGAACACTCGTTGCTTGAGGAGCAGCGTGTCGACTGTTACACCTGGGTATCCACCGATACCACGATACCCTACGCACCACGTGTTGGCATCGCCACCACGTCCACCACTACCAGCATTACTTCCGCCAGCCCCGCCGGCGTTAGCACCATTTCCGCCACCACCACCATTACCGAATGGACCCTTACTGGCGAGTGCTTGCGAGTGTTGTGTTGTAGCTATGCCGTCACCTTTTTCGCCCCCTTCACCGAAGAGGTAGTACGATCCCCAAAGTGTAGGAGCACATACGTCTCGAGGGAAGGATGGATACCCACCGCGAAACCCTTTGCCAGATACGTCGATATCTGCGTCGAGTGTTAATGTTCCATCAGCGCGCAAGACAACTACGCCCCCTACCATACCATTCCATGCTGGAGCGGTCACGTCACCATCGGTAACAACATCTATGTAGCGCGGAACGCTTACGAGCTGAATTGAGCCATCTGCGCTGTACGGATGAACCCAAGGTCGTGTAAAGACAATGCGGTCTTGATCGACGCGCAGGATTGTGAGAAACTCAACGCATCCTGCACCATTCATGTTTTCATAGTGTCCGTACGTCGAATCGTTTTCTTCGTTGATTCGCGCACCCTTCATTTGAATCATGAGTACTTCGTCGCCTGCACGGAACTGTGATGCTCCTCGCACGCGCACCATGGTGTCGCACGCGAAGATTGCAGAGACAGACTCGTATCGGTTGATCTGTCCACTAATCGGCGTCACTGCCGATGGCAAGCCCGGCTGTCCGTGCAGCACAGCGGCGGCACAACAGAGCAGGAGGAGGACGAATTGCGTACGAAATGGTATCATGGTAGGCACCGAAGACCAACTTCCGTGCCAATCTTCATGAGTTTTCCCCATTTTTACCACACATGACACCTAGGTTTCCCACAGCGCTTCGTAAAAAGGCCACGATTGGCATCGTGTCGCCTGCATCCCCACAACGCGATATGTCCAGACTGGACAAGGGGATACGCTATCTGGAGGGGCTGGGATACACGGTTGTTGTGGGTGATCATGCCCGCTCGCGCTACGCAGGATACCTGGCTGGTTCTGATGCCGATAGGCTGTCAGACATTCATGGCATGTTCGCCGACAAGCGCATCGACGCAATTTTTTGCGCTCGAGGGGGGTATGGTTCGGCTCGACTGTTAAACCAGCTCGATTATGGACTTATTCGGAAGAATCCGAAGATCTTGGTTGGGTACAGCGACATCACATCGTTGCAGCTTGCGCTATGGCACAAGGCCCGTCTTGTGACGTTCTCCGGTGCGATGCCAAGCGTGGACATGGTCGAGAACATTGACGCAACATCTGAAGAACAGTTCTGGCGCGCGCTCACGTCACGACGTCCACTCGGACGGTTGAAGCAGCCATGGCCAACAACACCCATTCAGTCGGGTGACGCCGAGGGACGCCTTCTTGGTGGCAATCTTAGCGTACTTGTTTCGCTTCTTGGCACCGACTACATGCCGTCGCTTCGCGGAAGCATCCTTGCGCTCGAAGATATCGGCGAGGAGACATATCGCATTGATCGAATGCTCGTGCAGCTTCTCCTTGCAACGGTTCGACGTCGTCCAGCTGGAATAGCATATGGCTTCTGGTCGCAGTCGGCACGTCCGCTTGGAACAACACCGCATCGCGATGTCAATGAGGTGCTCGCAGAGCGAAGCGATCTCACACGCGGACCAATCATCGCCGACCTCATGTATGGTCATGAGCGAACGAAGTTCACACTTCCATTTGGTGTAGGCACACGACTGTCAACACGAACAGGAACGATCGAGCTCCTAGAGTCAGCCGTGCAGTGACGCAGCAACTGCTGCAAGTACGTCGTCAATTCGTGTAAGGGGGCGATCAGCATACTGCTCAACACACGCGTGGTAGACGGCATTGTGAAAGAGTGATCCATACACCATGGCTTCGCACGTCTGCTCTGGATCAAGGGCGTGCACAACAGCAGCAAGCTCCTGCGCACCACGTGCTCGCAATGCAATCGCTACCTCATCGCCCTCATCTGCGTACGTCAACACTGCGCCACCAATGCGCGCAACACCGTCGATAGAACTACGACGCAATCCATTGCGCACACTCTCGGGATCTTCTGCGTCTGCACGTACATACGATGCTACGGGGCGAATCAACAATGTTGATGGACCACGTCCATCAAGCATACGCGCTACAGCAGTGCACGCTTCACGTCCGAGCCAGAAGCCACCGCCAGCATCATCAATGCGCGGACCCCATCCACCGCTTCGTTGAAGCGTACCATCAGGCATGCGCCGTAATCCGATCGATCCCGTACCGGCGATCAGCACAACGCCCTGGCGAAGTCCGTGTGCAGCTACCATCACGAGTTCGGCATCACTCATCACGACAAGCTGCGGCACATCCATGCCAACATAGGTTTCCCACGACTCGCGCAGCGCAAGTTGGTAGCGATGAATCTCTGCTGACGACCACACGCCCGCCATACCCACCACGACACCGTCGAGGCGCGACGTTACATCGACGTCTGGCGAAATTTGTGTGGACGCGAGAAATGTGCCGAGCATGCGACACAACTCGTCAGTATGAAGATCGGCAGGTGTTGGCTTGATGCTGGGGAGCACGGTTCGTGCAACAATCACACCATTGATTGCAACAGCAACGTCTGTTGTTGATCCACCACCATCAACGATCACCGTTCGCATACGAACTACGTTAGCTCGCCTTCGGTGGCTGCCATGATCCACGGCGCCACTTCTGCAATTCGATCGTCACAGAGCCCACGTACACCTTCATCTTGGCCTTGACTGGAATGCGTGCTTCGTCGTCGCTGAACCATCCCTCGAAGCGACCAGACAGACCGTAGATACCAGTCCAGTTGGCTTCGCCATTGAGGTAGACAGACTTAATCGGATACTGCACTGCGTCGATCGACACAGACTCTTGCTTGCCGCTAAAGTTGACAACCGTGTTTACGGTGTCTTCCATGATGACCGTTGGCATGCGAAGGCTCTTCTTCGAGAGCAGCAATGAACGCGCTGCGAAGAGCAACGAGCTGCCGTCGTTATAGCGCTTCTTGATATCAAACCAACGCGACTTCACAATCTTGCTATCACGGTACTTTTCCATCAAGAGCTTCTTGTTCGAGTAGTCGAACAAGTACTTATCAACTTCCCACTGCTTGTTCTCGACTTCGGTGTTGGCGACAAACTGCATCGAGTATGTAGCTGTTGCATCCATCCATGATTCGTAGACCGAATGGAGCGAAACGAATGGGATGTTTGGGTGCGAGTCGATAAAGACCTTTACCTTGTACGCCTTCTGTCCGTTCAGCGTAGTTGTTTGCTCAGTTACCGTGCGAATGGTACCCAACGTAATGTTGAGGTACGATACACGATACGTGAGTTCTTCTCCTGGAAACAGGAAGCTCGGGTCTTGTGCTGAGCTAGAAAACGTAGTGATCAGTGCAACACCAATCACAACAAGTGTGCGGACGAGAGATGTCATCATTCGAGTTCGAGTGTAGGTAAAGTAGTGTGCAGAATTACTTGATCTTGGCAATCTTCTTTGCTTCAGGGAAGAGCTCGATTGCCTTCTTTGCTTGCTTGTCGCTAGTGAGCATCACCGCAGTGTAGCCGTTGTTGTTGAACACTGCGCGACCAATCAATGCCTTCACAGCAAGACGCAGATACTCTTCATCTTGCTTGTATTCATCGGCCTTCCATTCAACTTCCTTCGTGGCAGCGATAGACTTCATGATATCGATGTCGGCATCACTTACACGGAACTCGCGCAGGAACTTCTTAAGGTCTGTTCCATACGTCGCACGAATATCCTTGCCACGATTCTTCATGATCTGATCGGCTGTTTCCCAGAACGCGTTCTTCGCGCGCAGCTTGCGTGCGAGGAAGCCAATCGTGTCTTGCTTCACGATGTAGTCTGGTGTGATACCACCGCCACCGTAGACAGTGCGGCCACCCACAGTTTTATACTTCGGACGCGACTTGGTGCTGTCGTCGAGCGTGTGGTTGATGTTGTCGACCTCATCGCCTTCGTCACGACCTTCGCCCGAATAGTACTTGGCCTTGTCATCGTATGGACGCTGGATGAGGCGACCAGACGGTGTGTAGTAGCGCGAGATGGTCAAGCGGAATGCCGAACCGTCACCGAGTGGATACTGGCGCTGGACAAGCCCCTTACCAAACGATGTTTCACCAACAACGAGTCCACGGTCGAGATCCTGCACTGCACCTGAGACAATCTCACTGGCAGATGCAGAGCCACCGTTAATCATCACAACGAGTGGGATGTTCTCGAGAGCACCGCCAGGGGTTGACCAGAAGTCTTCGTCGAACTCGGGGCGGCGCCCCTTGGTGTACACAAGCTTCTGTCCAGCCGGAACGATTTCATCAGCAATGCGGAATGCTTGATCAAGGAATCCACCTGGGTTATACCGCAGATCGAGAAGCAGACGCTTCATGCCCTCGCCGCGCAGACGCTCTGCAGCGTTCATGAGCTCGTCGTACGTTGTAGAGCTGAAACGATTGATCGTGATATAGCCAACATCAGTTCCATCGATCATGAATGATGCGTCGACGGAGTTGATCGGAATCTTGTCGCGTGTGACGTCGAACACCAAGAGTTCCTTTTCGCCAGCACGCTTGATGTGGAGCTTCACGACGGTGCCCTTCGGTCCACGAAGTTTCTTCGGCACCATTTCGCGTGTGAGCTTGATGGCCGTTGTGTCGTTGATGCGGACAATCTTATCGCCAGCCTGAATGCCAAGCGCTTCGCTCGGACCACCGATGATCGGTGAGACAACCGTTACGGTATCGTTAACGATGTCGAACTCAACACCGATACCGTCGAATGAACCACGGAAGTCTTCTTCGACCTTTTGCATCTCCTTCGCGGTGATGTACACCGAATGCGGATCGAGCTCATTGAGCATGCCTTTGATTGCAGCTTCAGTGAGCTTCTGCGTGTCGACGTCCTCGACGTAATTCTTGACTGCCATGGAGAGCACATCAGAGAACTTGCGCGTTTGGTCCATGACGGAATCGCCGGAGAATGCCGGTTGCACGACAAGTCCGATGCCGATTCCGACGACAGCCGCAACTGCGGCGATAACTACAAGGCGAAGTGGGCGTTTCTTCATGTTTTTCCAAGCCAGATTGGCGACAAAAGTACGAAGGACTGCTGGTACGCAGACGGTACGGCGATGCAATCAGTGTCTTAGCGGACGATACAAAGGATCTGAGACACCCCATGCTCGGTCGTGACGACACACGCATAGAGTCCTGTCGGCACCTCGTCGAGCGCCAGATCAACGGCCTGAGCATTGGTGCTCTCGCTCAGCGACCGGTCGAGAAGGACGGTCCCAGCGATATCGAGCAGCTGCACCCTGATGTGCTGTGCTGGTTCGGCTAGCACAATGGTTGCTCGCTCCCCTGCTGGCTGTGGTACGATCTGAATAGCACCCAGCTTTCGCTGGGTTCGGGTGCCAACGGGTACGTCGCATCGCGAGATGCCTGAGAACACCTGACTTGATCCACGACCGGTCAGGACGATCTTTCGTACCAGACAACCCTGCCTGAGTTCGAGTGTGTCGGTAAGCTCCAGCGATGTATCGGCGACCACTGGCGCAAAGCACACTACAAGCTTCGCACTGCCGCTGACGCTTGCTATGCTCACGGCGAACTGCGACAGTGGAGCGCTAAAGAGTGCATTGTCCTGTATGTAGACGCTAGGGAGTGAAATCGAGCGGACACCGGTGTTCGACAAGTCGAGTGTGTCGCATTCGAGAAGCGACATCTGCACAATACCGAAGTCGTGTGTTGTTACAACGCTTGTGTCGCCATCCACCTGAAGTTCGAAGCCAGGGATCGTATCGATGCGGCGCGTTACGTTGAGTGCCGAATCAACTGCTTCGAAACCAACGATCGCGTCGCGGTATGGATCCAGAATGGTCATGCGAAAACGACGATCACGAATCGTTGAATCAGTCAAGACAACGGCGCAGTTCTCGAGAACATCATCAAGCACACGTGCAGACATCAAGCCGAGATCGGCACCGGTTTCGTCTTCGATGATGATCGTCCGATCTGAAGCGCATGAGTCTTCGGTCTCATCGAGAATCGTCGGACCCTTTTCGTCCAGTCGTTCATCGAGAATCATTGCGAGGATTGGACGTGCAATGCAGCTATCATCGATGCGCAACGTGTCGACAACAACACGCTGGGAAATTCCTGTGTGACAGAAGCGAATCCACGTGCGCTCGCCGGGAGCAAGCGTGATAGGCTGCACATTGGAGATGCGTGTTCCACCAGCAAACGATGCGGTAAACGTCTGAGCGTAGCGTCCATAATTTTCGACCTCTACCGAATCACAGCGCTCACGTCCCACGGGAACGATGCGCTCATACGTGCGCACTACGCGCGATGTTCGCAGCCCCTGCTCCGCCACCGTGAAGCCTGGTACGTTAATGGTGTCGCGTGTCTCTTGTTCGACACCGTCTACCGCTTCGATTACCACCGATCCATCGAGGTACACATCTTGCAGTCCGACACGCACTGCAACGACGGCTTGTGGCGGTGTGAACTGCGGCAAGGCAACGGTGACGTTTTGTTCGGTTCCTGGAATCGTGGCTACACTTACGACGCGCGTATCGGCAATCACGGAGTCTGTTACGGCTCCCTCGAAGGTGTGACACTTGACCTCACCGATGACGACTGGCGGATTGACATCCAACGGACGAAACGCCATGCTACCAATGTATCCGTACGAGTTGGCCAGGCCATATCCATAGACATAGATGCCAAACGTAGTGTCGCTCTGAATCGCATGCACACCATCGTTCATCCGAATGCGCGCCCATGCGTACCGACCACCCGCAAGGAACGAGAAGACTCCGGGATTAACTGGAGCACCGTCGAGTGTAAGTGATGCAATCCCAGTCGACGGAATCACGATGTTCAGCCACTGCTCCTTATAAATCGAATCGACAACAATGGGCTGTCCACCAGGACCTCTCGCATAGATGTACGACTGGATGCTGATGAAGCGATATGCATCCATGAACTGCTCGGCTGGTGGCACAAGCATCATAAATGGATCACCATTGCGCGTAAAGTCAAACTGTGAAACCGCGCCACTACTCTTTTTGTACTGAGCAACCATTGTTGGACGTGATGTTTCGACCTCTTTCGCACTAGTCACGCCTTCTTCGTAGAACTGCCCTGCATTGATGACGCGCCGCAGCACACCATCAATGATGACCTCTGTGGAGTCGAACGCTGCGACAACACGCATGATGTCGCTCCCTGCATCGATCTCATCCGATGCTTGTACAAACGGAATGATGAAGGCGCTCTTCCCCCATGTGCGAATTGGGTTCATTTGCTCCACAAGACAGTCACGCGAGGCCAGCGTACCACGAGACGACAGTGGAAGCAGTGCTCTATGGTGTCCTGCAAACACCGCAACGGGCTTTGTAGCACGCACCAGAGATCCTGTTAGGTCGGGATCGACACCTACACGCAGATCCGCCTGCACGAGATATGAGTCACCCTTCTCGAGATAGACAGTATCGGTTTTACGACGCGGATTGCGCGGCGTCTGCACGCGTGGCGTGATGTAGACAATCGTGCTGTCGTCAGTTGCAACAACAGCAAACTGCGAGGGCGTTGAGTTCGTGCTGACTTGCTGCGTTGAACCCGTCTTTGTGACATCAGAATTGTAGCTGGCAATCACATAGTCCTCGGCCAATGCATCGGTCGGCAACACGAGGAATGCATCGCTCGTGAGGTTTGCTTGGTTCAATGCATACACTGTAACATCATCATCAGCATTGATGTGTATGCTCTGTGGCGCTACATTCTCGTTGTCGGAGGTTGTGTAGTTGAAGGGATCGCCATTATTGCTAATTCCGCGAAGCTCTTGGTCGCGATAGTAGATGCTCGTTGAATACAGCTGTCGTACATCGGTTATCGTGAAGTTTTGCGTGCGTGTCTGACCTAACGTGTTGCGAAAGGTAATCGTCCCTGACGTTGGCCGCTCAGCACCGATGTAGATATAGAGCTGATGCTGACGTTGCAAGAGTGGGTCGTTCGCGATATCGTCTTCTGCATTATGGAAATTCGGCAGGAACGTAAACCAGAAGTCACGACCCTTACTATCAGGCCACGGCTGCGCCACACCCGTAGCTACAACGAGCAGAAGTGCCAGTAGGATCGTTATCGTGCGTTTGGCATTCACAGAGTCATGGTCTCGCGATCATTGCCGTCGGCATCGCAGATCGTGACGGTGATCACTCCAGTTGCTGTCACACGCAGATCTGCGAATCCACCACCCTCGAGAAATGCCTTGGTGTGTTCACCACGCTTCGATGGACGCGTTCCGCCACCTGCACCTGAGATCAGACAGCCGAATGCATCCGACGGATGCTTGATCGCCTGTAAATCATGATCGTGTCCCGACGCATAGAGGCGAACCTTATGCTTATCAAGAAGTGGTTTCACATGTGTAATCAAGAATGCCGAATCTCCATAGTGACCGTAACTCCGCATCGGGTGATGTCCCGTTACGATCTTCACTGTCGCCGATGACGCAGCAAGTGTTTCATCAAGCCATTGCAACTGCTGTTTCCATCCGTCCTTCTTTTGCAATAGCGGCGTTGTGTCGATGCCTGTAATACCGAGCGACGTCGAAGAAGTTACAGGCAGTGTCGTCGACCACGTGCGACTTGGCATGTGCCACTTGGGGTTCCGCTTACTGTATGCGACTTGGGCATCTACGTCGCCACGATGGTCGTGATTGCCAAGAATCGCCCACCAGGGTACGTTGATCATATCATGAACGCCATACACTGAGGTAAACTTCGACGCCCATTGTGGATCCTCCACCGACATTACGCCGTTGGGGTAGATGTTGTCGCCGGTACTAAGAATGATCGCCGGTGATTCCCCAAGCTTCCGCGCTCGATGTGCCATTCCGCTCGCAACCTTACGTTGAAGCGACCCACCTGTTCCCCAGTCGCCAATCACGTAGATCGACAGCGCGGTCCGCTGCTGAAGTGCAGTGGCTACGGCGCGCGGACCCAGCGTAAGGCCTAGGAGTGCAGTTGTGAGGAAATGTCGGCGAATCATAGGTCACCAAAGTACGATATTCGCAATGTGAACAAGCTTACGTACGAAGAACTCCTTGCCCAACGGTTAACACCTGCCGAGGCAGCTACCGTTCCACGACATCCCGTTGTTGTGATCCTCGATGATATTCGAAGCTTGTACAATGTTGGGTCGATCTTTCGAACAGCCGATGCCTTCCATGTCGCATGCGTCGTGACGTGCGGCTTTACACCCGCACCACCACGTCCAGAGATCTCAAAGACGGCTCTCGGTGCTGATACCGTTGTACCTACTCGAGCGTTTGCACGTGCCTCCGAGGCTATTGCTGCGTATCGAGCCCAGGGGTACACGATTATGGCGGCAGAGATCGGACACGGGTCACGAACGGCGGCCGAACTCACGGTTTCAGACTTCCCTATCGCCATCGTCTTAGGCAATGAGCTGACGGGAATCTCAAATGACGTGCTTTCG
>JAURNF010000180.1 GCA_030830285.1 Candidatus Kapaibacterium sp. | reverse complement strand
TGCCATCTTGATCGCACCCTCAGTAGCTTCCGCACCCGAATTCGCAAAGAACACTCGTGGATATCCTGAAGCTTCTACAAGCTGCTCGGCAAGACGCACCTGCGGCTCTTGGTAGAACACATTCGACACGTGCATGTACTTGCGAATCTGTTGCTCAACCGCAGCGATGATCTTTGGATGTGAATGTCCAAGCGCATTCACAGCGATCCCGCCAAGCATATCGAGATACGTCTTTCCATCAAGATCGTAAATACGCACACCCTCTGCGCGGTCAATTGCGACAGGAATGCGACGGTACGTTTGGAAGACCACTGCGTGCTCACGCTCAATGAGCATGGCACTCTGCGATTGATCGTTCATACTGACGTGTTACTTGGTGAGGATTTCAATCTCAACGCGGCGGTTGTTGGCTCGACCTTCCGCAGTGTCGTTAGTGTCGCGTGGCTTAGTCTCGCCATAGCCCTTTGCCACCAATCGTCTTGGATCGATGTTGCTCGTTGCCAGGAGATGCGTTACAACAGATTTCGCACGAGCTTCAGAGAGCCGCATGTTGTAGTCATCTCCACCCTTACTGTCGGTGTGGCCAGCGATCTCCATTGTCATTGTCGATGAAGCTGCGAGCATTTCTGCCACCCGCTTCAATTCCGGATATGAGTCGGTGGTGAGCGTTGCCTTGTTGTACTCGAACGAGATGTTCTTGAGTTCAACAACGCTACCCACTTCAATTGGCACGAGGAAGAGATCACGTGTGATCGTTGTGTACTCCTGCTGCTCAGAGAGATCGAGGTTGTCGTTCACCGATACGTAGCCGTCGGCTGAAGCACGGAATCCATACTTCGCGCCAGCTGGCAGGACAATCTTATACTGTCCTGTCGTAGGCGTTGAACGTGCGCGACCCTCTTCGATACCTGCAGGAAGAATCTCGTAGATGATGTTTGCTTCTACTGGTTGCGTTGTCTTCTTGTTCAACACTCGTCCATTGACGAGTACCACTGGACGTGGTCGGACTTTCTCTGGGAGCTTGATTCGGAAGATATCGCCGGAACCCAGCGTGTTCGTGAAAGACACGAAGTACGCATAGTCACCAGATGCAGGGACCGTGTAGTACAAGTCCCACCCTGATGTATTAATGGTTGAACCAAGGTTCTCTGGCTTCGACCACTTCGTCCATGTTGAGTCGAGTCGACGTGTGACAAACACATCGAACGCGCCATACCCACCGTGTCCATCAGATGCGAAGTACAACGAGGTACCATCTGATGCGATGAACGGCGTGCCCTCTTGCAACATTGAGTTCACCGAGTCGCCCATGTTCAATGGTTCGGAGAACGAACTGTCTGGCTGCAGGAAGCACACATACAAATCCTTACCACCTCGCGAGTCCTTTCGGTCAGCTGCGAGGATCAAAGTCTTTGCATCGTTGGCAAGCGTGTATTCCGTGTATCGACTATCGTTGTAGTAATTGCGAATAGCAACAGGCTTTGGTACCGACCAACCTTCTGCTGTGCGACGTGAGATCGCGATACTACGCTGACCAATTGATGGTGAGCTGTAGGTGTCACTGATCAGCACAGTGTTACCGTCTGGCGTGATTGCACAGAGGTAGTTGTTCTCGCGATTGTTGAGCGGGATACCAATGTTCTTGGCCATCCCCCAGGTTCCGTCTGGCTGCTTTTCGCTGTACCAGATGTCTTGCTTCCCACCACCGATATTCTCGGGTGACTGACCCCGACAGAAGAACAACGTATTGCCGTCTGGCGAGATCACAGGAAGGATGTCGTCGAACGCACCGTTAATGTTCGGACCCAAGTTCACGGGCGTCATCGCAGAATCAACAACCTGTGCGTGCATTGCGCCTACAAGACACAATGCACACACAAGAAAGCTTAGGTTTCTGCGGTTGACGATCGTCACCTTACTTGCCCTTAGCAACAGTGAAGGTGATCTTCTCAAGTGGGTTGTCGCGTGGATCACGTGGCGTGTTCACAACCATGTCGGCTACTTCCATACCGCTGACAACTTCACCGAAGGCGGTGTACTGATTGTCGAGCCATGGCGAGTCTGCAACGCAGAGGAAGAACTGACCGCTGAAGCTATTCGGATCGTTTGTGCGTGCAGCCGAGAGAACACCGCGTACGTGCTTCTTTGCGCTGAATTCAGCTGGAACAGTTTCCTTATAACCACCAGTACCCCATGATTCACGTGCTTGATCCTTCGAGTTTGGATCACCGCCCTGAATCATGAATCCTGGAATAACACGGTGGAACGCTGATCCATCGTACCAACCTTCTGCAACGCGAGCATCCCAGAACGCGCAATGCTTTGGTGCAATTTCTGGCCAGAGCTTGATGGTGATCTTACCGAGTTCCTTGTTGCCCTGCTTGACGGTCATGATGTAAGTCATTGCCTTCTTATCCTGCTTTGCTGGTGTTGAAGATGTTTGTGCTGATACCGATGTGAATCCAACACTCATCGCGACAACGAGTGTGAGGACCATTGCTAGCATGCGCATGTGTTGCTCCGAAAAAGTTTACCGTCGTTGAATTGACTTGATT
>JAURNF010000179.1 GCA_030830285.1 Candidatus Kapaibacterium sp. | reverse complement strand
CATCCTTCGTGCGGTGCTTCTTGGCAAGCGGCGACATCTCGACGGGATAATCCATCACGAATGTTGGCTGCACAAGATGCGGCTGCACCAGCACGCTGAAGATCTCATCCAAAATCTTCATGGCACTTGCAGCTGGATCGATGTCGACGTTAAGCTTACGCGCTGCAGCGAGCAAGGCCGCACGGTCCAGACCGCGCAGATCCATGCCAGTGTGCTGATCAAACAGATCGTACATCGCTGCGCGACGGAACGGGAGTGCAAACGACAGTTCAGTCCCTTGGAATGACACCGTTTCAGCAGCACACGTTTCAGTGACAATCGAATTGATGAGCTGCTCCGTCATACCCATCATCCACTCGTAGTCCTTGTACGCAACATAGATCTCCATCGCTGTGTACTCAGGGTTGTGCGTTTTGTCCATCCCCTCGTTGCGGAAGTTCTTCGAGATCTCGTACACACCCTCGAACCCGCCAACGATCAAACGCTTGAGATACAATTCGTCGGCGATGCGGAGATACAGGTCGACATCGAGTGCATTGTGATGTGTGACAAAGGGGCGTGCAGTAGCCCCACCGTAGATGGGTTGAAGAATCGGTGTCTCTACTTCAAGCCAACCCCGGTCATCGAAAAAGCGACGCATCGTTGTGATGATCTTTGCGCGCTTGATAAAGGTCGCCTTGACGTCTGGATTTGCAATCAAATCCAGGTAGCGCTTGCGATAGCGTTGCTCTTTATCTGCAATTGCGTCATATCGTGTTACTGTTCCATCCTCGGCAACTTCCTCCTTGCCAACCGGGATCGTTGTAACACTCTTGGTCAGCATGGTTACCGTACGAGCATGAACGCTGATCTCTCCCATTCGGGTGCGGAACACGAAGCCCTCGATGCCAATGATATCCCCGATATCATACAGCCGGAGGTGTTCGTATGCCTCACCAAGGTCATCCTTCTTGAGGTAGATCTGAATCCGACCCGTCATATCCTGGATGTGACAGAACGATGCCTTCCCCATTTTCCGAATCGCCATGATGCGGCCAGCAACCGACACCGAGGACATTGCATCCGGCTGATCATCGGAAAACGTTGAAAGGATCTCAGCAGCATGGTGCGTGAGATCGAACGACGGTGGGAAGGGGTTGATTCCGGCCGCCCGAAGCTCGTGAAGCTTCTCAATGCGGTGTACTTCCTGGTCGTTTCGTTGGACGTGCGACATACGTTCAGATCGGCAAATGGATGAGGTTTCTAGTGGCAAAGATACCACCCAGAGGGCATCGTAACGTGGGAGGTGGAGAGATTCAGCGATTTCATGCATCTTAGTTGAGGCATGGAAGACGCACCATCATCAGAACAGCCAGAACAATCACTCCGCGACAACATTGTCAGTCGTGCACTTGAGGCATTTGTGCATGGTGGTTATTCGCGGACATCGACTGATGCGATCTCTCGAATGCTCGGGATTTCGAAGAAGACACTCTACAAAGTGTTTCCGTCGAAGGAGGACATCCTGCGTAGTGTCGTGCGCATGGCGACGCGCTCAATCGAGGAGCGCACGGCTGCTATCTACAATGACCATAGCAAGTCTGTCGCCGATCGGCTCTGCGCTCTGGTCGCACAGATCTCGCCGATCTATGCGCGTATTCGCTCTCCACAGCTTCTCCTCGACTTTCAACGTGCCGCACCAACGGTGTGGGATGAACTTCGCAAGTGGCGTATTGAGCGCTATGTAACGCTGAAGAACTTGCTCGAAGAAGGTGTGTCGAGTGGTGAGATCCGCAATGATATTGCCGTTGATGACATCATCTCGGTGTATGCAGTGCTGGTCGATAAGTGCATGGACTATGCAACACTTGAAGAATCGTCAGTGTCATCAGTACAGCTCTACCAAGGCTTGATGGATGTCCTGCTGCACGGCGTCGTCATACCATCACACCGTACGAGTGTGCACGCACCAACCATAACCGCACTAGATCGACCACCAATCCTCGCGGCATCGCTCGCACTGTTCAACAAGTTTGGTTACACGAAGACGAGTGCCGATGAAATTGCCCGTTCGCTTGGTATCTCAAAGCGCACGTTGTACGAGCAGTACATGAAGAAGGCACACATCGCCACCACCCTTCTGATTCAGACTGCTCGCGAAGTCGATCGCTTGTGCGAACCATTGACGTTTGCGCATCAAGACACGTATCATCAGGATCTGCACACGCTTCTAACCACATACGTAAGTATGCTGCGCGAGATAACTCCAACGTTTACTGATGATCTCGCAGCTGCATTACCACGCCAGGAAGCAGCATTCATGAACTGGCGACGCACGTCGTTTGAGTATCACGTATCGAGAGCGTACGCCGAAGGCAAACGCCTCGAGACGCTACGCGCCAACACAGATACGTCAATGCTGATTGCTCTCTTGCGACTCGCGTTGGAGAACATCTTGTTGCAGCCAACAACGAAGCGCTTGGCTGGAAGCTCCACCGTTGCTGATGAAACGGTGTTTACGATTCTTTACGACGGGATTTTGCAGCGAAGAGCACAATCCCTGCCGCAACCGACGCATTGAGCGACTGAACGTGGCCCGACATTGGGATTTCCACGAGGACGTCGCACACTGCTTGCACACTCGGATGCAATCCCTCGCCTTCGTTACCAATCACAATCACAAGCGGTCCGCCATACACAT
>JAURNF010000178.1 GCA_030830285.1 Candidatus Kapaibacterium sp. | reverse complement strand
CCTCGGGCAGTCGGAGCTCGTAAAGCAGCCCAAAACGTGCACTTTCAATATCAGGATCGCGGCGATTGCCTGCGGCGAGGACCAGACCTTCCTCGTCACCGAGGAGGGACTTGTCTACGGCTCCGGCTCCAATCAATATGAAAAGCTCGGGCTCGACGCGAGCTGCGAAAAGAAATAGACTCCAAAGCTAATCAAGGCCCTACAACAGTTCAAAATTGGATCGATAAGTTGTGGCTTGAACCACTGTCTTGCCGTCGCCAAGGACACAGGCATTTGCTATTCCTGGGGCTCAAATAGACAGGGCCAGCTCGGGCGTCCCAGGACAGAGGAAAGCTGCCCTTCGCCAATCCTCGACTTTGTGCAAAAGAACATTTAAATCAGTCACACTGCTGCTGGTGGCACACACTCGCTCTTCTTGACGCGGACGGGCACCGTTTTCTCGTGTGGCAGCAACGAAAAAGGTCAACTTGGGCACGAGGCAATGCAACTATCTCCCGTTTCGCTGTCTGTAAATGTGCGGCAAGTCAGTGCGGGGATGGTGCACTCTGAAGCTCTGGACTCGAGCGGCAATGTCTGGACATTTGGAGACAATACATATGGACAACTCGGTCTCGGCTCCAAAGTCCTGAAAAGCACGAATAAGCCCACACAGATGTTTTCGCTCAAAAACATCAAGCAGCTGGCCACTGGTCACCACTCAGCCGCCATTGACGCGAAGGGAGCCCTGTACTTCTGGGGAACTGGCGTGTTTGGCGTCTTCTATGAGCCGCGGCTGATTGTAGAGGATGGCGTAGTCGACGTGTCTGTCGGAGGCACATTCGGCTGCCTCAAGGATAAACTTGGGATGGTTTGGGTCTGGGGCAAATCTGACGCGCTTGGCTTCGCGAAAGAGGACAAGCTCGTCTACCCAAAGCCACTGGCGAGCCTTAAGCGCAAGGAAATCCAGAAGGTCATCTGTGGAGGCGACTTCGCAGTAGCTCTTGGCCCTCTCAAGCCCATAGCGTCACCAAAGAGTATCACGTGGTCTACTGCACGAAGCGCAGCAATCACGCATGCCCGATCATCTTCGCTATTGATTGGCCGCTCCGGACCCTTGAGTCGGCGCACCGACGCATCCGTGTTGAGTCCAACAACAAGCACGTCGCCCAGCGCACGCGCCTTCTCGAGATACGTCACATGTCCTGCATGCAAGATGTCGAACACACCGTTTGTAAACACGATACGCTTGCCATCCGCACGCAATGACGCTGCGAGTTCGGCAATGCGATCGTGATTAGCGTGAATGATCACGACTCGCTCACTGCGTGCATGAGCATTTCGGGTGTAACCGCGACAATTCCCGGCTCTGCCACCACGCACCCTGCGGCAACGTTTGCAAGCGCTGCTGCCTCGCGCACTGATGCACCTGCTGCCATCATCGCTGCAAGTGTAGCTACAACCGTATCGCCAGCACCTGAAACATCGGCTACGTTCTTTGCACGCGTTGGCACGGTGCTCACTGCACCACCACGTTCGATGAGCATCATTCCCTCTGCACCGAGCGTGAGCAATACAGCCGAACAACGCAGACGCTGCAGGAGTTGCTCTCCAGCACGACGTGCGTCGTCCAACGTTGCGATCTTCATCTGCAACGCATCTGCTGCCTCTTTACGATTCGGCTTGAACACCGTGCATTCGGTGTAGTCAAAGAAGTGACGGTACTTCGGATCGACAAACACTGGGATGCCGCGATCATGCGCGACAGAGATGACGGATGTGATGAGTCGAGGCGACAGGAATCCTTTGTCGTAGTCCTCGAGGACAATGGCCGACAGCGATTCACGTGAGCGCAAGAATGAGGCGAGATGCGCCACCACATCTGGCGACACATGTTCACGTGTCTCTCGGTCAAGACGCACGATGTGCTGATTGTTGCCAATCACCCGTGTCTTCACCGTTGTTGGCCGTCCAGGAATCGTGACAAGCCCATCACGGAGCAAGCCAAGCTCATCGCAAATCTCGCAGATCATTCGACCAGAGAAATCGTCGCCTATCGCGCCACAGAGCAGTGGTGTTACACCCAACGCGCGCAGATTGCTCGCAACGTTGGCAGCACCACCGAGATGAAAACTCTCGTTGTCGATATCCACAACGGGCACTGGTGCTTCTGGCGATACGCGATGAACACTCCCCCAGAAATACCTGTCGAGCATTACGTCACCAACCACAGCAATTTCCGTGGTTCGACATGCAGCAAGCAGTTCCTGGGCGCGCTCTTGGGATGTCTCAATCATCGATGCAGATCCTTACGCCTGTGCGTCTGTTGTTGGTGCAGGGCGCCCTGCCATTTGGCGATCCATGAGATAGATCGATGGACCATCCGAACCAACGAGACGCAAGCGCTCGATGATCTCCATCACTTGTGCCTCTTCTTCAACTTGCTCGTTGATAAACCACTGAAGCACGATCTGAGATGGCAAATCCTTTTCCTTGAGCGCCAACTCATAGAGATCATTGATGCTCTTGGTGATCATCTGCTCGTGCTTACGAACGTTCTCAAACACGTTCACTGCACTGGTGTACTTCTTCGATGGAGACGTCAGTGGACGCAGAGCGACGGCTTCGCCGCGGTTGTGAAGGAAGTCATAGAGCTTCATGGCGTGCAGTGTTTCTTCCTCCCACTGAACACGCATCCACTGCGCAAAACCAGGAAGGTTGTTCTCTGTAAACCATGCTGCCATCCCGAGGTAGGTATAGGCACTCTGGAACTCAGCTTGAATTTGAGCGTGGAAGGCTTCGACGAGCTTTGGCTTCATTGGCATACCAGCATCCTTGATGGTAGTGGTGGTTTGGTGAGATACGCTAAAAGCGTGGAACAAAATTACCTATTTCGGCGGTAGTTTCGGGGGTCTCACCAACCCATTGTTTGTCATCATCACGTAGTAGATCCATGAAACGCCAAACCACTCTCACCCGCTGTTCGATCGTAAACGCCGAATTCTATGCCTTTCACGGGGTCCGTGACGAGGAGCGGAGTTTGGGTGGACGCTACCAGGTGGACGTCGATGTGTGGTACGATACGATGAAAGCCGTAGTCAGTGACGACGTCAGCGACACTGTGAACTACGAGGAAGTGCTATTCATCGTGAACGAGCACATGAACGGCGAACCTTGCGAACTCATCGAGACACTTGCGTTTGATATGGCTTCGTCGATCATCGATCGCTTCGCCGCCATTCGTCAGACCACTGTCCGCGTGCGCAAGGTGAGTGTTCCAATCCAGCAGGTGATGGACTATGTCGAGACGGAAATCACCGTGAGCCACGAGGCCTAATCGTGACCCGACGCGTCCTGATTGGTCTTGGCTCCAACATCGGCGATTCCGTTGCGATGGTGCAACGCGCAATGGTCGAACTCGAACGGTCGTTTCTTACACGACCGCAACGGTCCCGACTATGGCGAACTGAACCAGTGGGCTATGTCGATCAACCTCAGTTCGTCAATGGTGCGATGATTGGCACCAGTGATCTGGCTGCACGCGAGATCCACGATCGCTGCAAGGCAATCGAGCAGATGCTTGGTCGCACGCAACGTGAGCGTTGGCGTGAACGCGAGATCGATATCGACGTAATCATCATCGAGGGCGAGGTGTTCGACGACGATGGAATCCACATTCCACATGAGCGTATGTCTGAGCGCCGGTTTGTTCTGGTGCCAAGCTTTGAGATCGCATCAACGCTCGTGTGCCCACGGAGTGGACAGACTATTGAGCAGCTCTTGGCAGTATGCAGCGATACCTCCACCGTTGATGTGGTAGCGTAACGTCCGTGCGCATCCCACAACATATCATCGATCAAGTTCGATCACAGTCCGACATCGTCGATGTGATTGGTGAGCACGTACAGCTTAAGCGATCAACGAAGAACTACCTCGGATTGTGCCCATTCCACAAGGAAAAGACTCCGTCGTTCAACGTCAATCCCGAGCGCGGCATATACAAGTGCTTTGGCTGCGGTAAAGCTGGCAACGTGATCACGTTTGTCGAAGAGCACCTGCACATGGGCTTTGTTGATGCGATCAAGCATCTGGCTCAACGATCGGGCATCGATATCCCAGAAGAAGAACGCGACGATCCAACTGGTGAACTGGCTCGACGAGATGCTGCGATGCGCGCATTGCGTGAAGCAAGCATCTTCTACCAGGAGACACTTGCATCGTCTGATGGTGCAACGGCACGCGCATACTTCGAACGCCGCGGCTTTGGTGCAGAAATCATCTCGTCCTTCGCACTTGGTGCATCGCCAGCTGCATGGGATACCACGATGAATTCGTTGCTCACGCGTGGCTTCACGATCGAACATTTGGTCGACGCTGGACTTGTCATCACGCGTGAAGACGGGAAGACGTATGACCGTTTCCGTGGTCGCGCGATGTTTGCAATCAGCGACGAGTCGGGACGTGTTGTGGGCTTCAGCGCACGTACGATTGTTGATGATCCCGGTTCGCCGAAGTACATCAACTCACCACAAAGTCTTCTCTTCGACAAGAGTCGTGTCCTCTACGGTCTGTCGCAGGCAAAACGCTCAATCAGTGAACAACGCACGGCTATCCTCGTTGAGGGTCAAGCCGATGTTATCACACTGCATCAAGCTGGATTCACGAATACCGTAGCAAGCTCGGGCACTGCCCTCACACCAGACCAGTTGCGACGATTGCAGCGATATGCAGACACGATCGTGTTGGTGTTTGATAGTGACGAAGCCGGACAGAAAGCGATTACGCGAGGCATTGAGCTTGGTCTTGCCGTTGGCTTCGATGTGAAGTGCGTTGTGCTTCCTCCTGGAAGCGATCCAGACTCGCTTGTGCGCGATCAAGGTGCTGAATCACTACGATCGATGATTGCATCGGCACCTTCATGGCTGGTGCACCAAACGGAACGGTTCAAGCGACAGGGTCTGCTGAATGACCCCGTCCAACAGGCGAAGGCCGTGCGCACAATGCTCGAGTGGATCGGGTCTGTGCCAGACACGCTGCGACATCAGTTCTTGATTCGCGATCTCTCGGAGATGTTCCGTCTCGACGAAGCGTACCTTGCCGCTGAGCTGCGAGGTGTTGTTCAACGTCGACCAAGCACGCCGTCGACACCGTATCAACAACGGCAGAGCACTCCTGACGCAGCATCAGCCGCACCAGCACTGGAAGCACCACCACGGCTTGTGGCAGTGCTTCTGCCGCCAGAGCGTGAACTCCTGCGGGTGGCACTCACACTGGAGGATGGTCTTGCGATGTTGCTCAACACCTACCACGTTTCTGACGAAACGTTCTGGAGCGATGGCGGTAGGCGCATTTTCCGCCGCATGATGATCGCTGAAGAAGAACACGGGGAGCTCACGCAGCCACTGCTCAACGACGAGGAACTCTCAACTGATGAGCGACGTGAAATCGCCGATATTTTGTTTGCTTCATCGTCACCGAGTGACTCGTGGGCTAGGTTCAATGTGGACATGCCCGAGTACGATATGAAGAAGCCGATTCGCGATGCCCTTCTCAACATCGAGATTCATCGACTCCATCAGCGAATCGACGAGATGACACAGCGCATTGAGACGACCATTGACATCGATGAGCGCAAACGCTATATCTTCCAGATCACGTCCATGATCTCACGTCGTGAGAATCTTCGACGTCGCTTTGATGACCCTCCATCCGACCTCTCATGGCTAAACGACGATTCAGCATCCGTACGCTCCTAATCGCAGTGCTTGCTGCGGTTGGACTCTGGACGTACGTGTCGCTGACACGAACGTATGAGGATGATTTGGATGTACCGTTTGTCGTGATGTCGCCGCCTAATCAAGCGATGCTGTCGACCGTTCCAGCTACGGTGCGCATTCGCGTTCGTGCCACTGGACTGCAGATTCTGAATGCGCTGTACTTCACAAAGTCGGTTGCGTGCACGCTGGATCTTGCGGCAATGAATCCCGACCAGGCGTCAACCTATATCGCTGAGAGCGACGATCTCCTGCGCGGTGTCACAACGACACTGCCCTTGCGAGTTATCGCCGTTGAGCCCGACCGTTTGACATTGACCACGGGCGATCTCGCTGTGAAGCGCGTTCCTCTGCGCATCCGTTATGCACTTGCGTGCCGACCTGGCTTTCTGCAAACGTCAGAGCCTACGTCCGACGTGATCGATGTTGAAGTACGTGGATCACGTGATGTGGTCGAGCGGCTTACTGAGTGGAGCACAGAGCGCATCTTGCTCGAGGACGTCTACACATCGCGCGTTGTCGATATTCCGCTGTCCGACTCGCTCCAATCACTCATCAACGTCCAACCGTCTCGCGTTCGTGTGCAGTTCTCTGTGCAACAGGCGGCTGATCGAACAATTCCAGACGTACCTGTTACGTTTGGCGTTGCAATCGATACGCTTCTTACAATCTCACCACGCCAGGTGTCGGTGGTCATTCGTGGAGGCGTGGATGACATCGCAACCATCACAGCTCGAGATCTTCGTGCAGAAATCAACGAGCTCTCGCCATCCGGCATCGTCCGACCCCGTGTAACCGCACCGTCGTCGGTTCGCGTAATCTCGACAGCTCCTGGCTTTGTGCGGGTTCATGCACCATCGGTGCGCACCCGCTAAGGTTTGCGACAGAACAACAGCGATGAGTCGCCGTAACTCAAGAATCGGTAGTCTTTTTCTAGTGCCTCATCATAGATAGCACGCCACGCATCTTCACCAACAACACCCGCAACCAAGAGCAGTAGCGTATTGCCCGGTTGGTGGAAGTTGGTAATCAACGCATCGACACATCCAAGCTGGGCACCTGGTGCTATCATCAACTGCGTTTCACCCCACAGGCTTGACACGTGATGATGATCCATCATCGCCACGAGGGCACGAAACACGTCAGCACGAGGAGTGTTGTGCAACGTTGGATCAAACGCCTCCCACTGGCCAACATGCATTGATTGCTCGTAGGTACCATCTCGCACGATGCGAGCGCCGACGGCGTAGAGCGACTCAAGCGTGCGAATCGATGTTGTACCAACAGCGGTAATCCAAGGTGTATCTGATTCGGCATTCCGGAGCAGCTGCTCCACCGTGCTGCGGCTCACACCGTAGCGCTCCTGATGCATCACATGATTGCGGACGTCGGTGGCTTCTACCGGACGGAAGGTGCCCATCCCAACGTGGAGCGTTACGGTGGCTCGATCGATCCCGCGTGCATCACATGCAGCAAACACACGATCAGTGAAATGCAGTCCGGCTGTTGGCGCTGCTACAGAACCAGATTCGGCAGCATACACCGTTTGGTATCGATCACGGTCCGACTCCTCAGCTTCGCGATGCAAATACGGAGGTAATGGCAGTCGGCCGATCTCGTCGATCAGATCTCCAAGGAGCTGGCCGTCGCGCCACGCAAGCGCAACCGATCCCTCGGCTCCGTCACGTCGCACAACCGTTGCTTGCAGACCCGATGTCGGCTCTGTCAGGACCATACCCACATGGACGTTCTTGCCCCCTATCAAACAGCGCCATTGCGATGGAGCAGCAGAGGCGAGCACCACTGCTGGATCGCGTGACGGTAGCTCAGGATCCGTCAGGAGCACCTCTACAATGCCGCCCGTTGGCTTCTGCATCGCGATACGCGCACAGATTACGCGCGTGTGGTTCACCACCAGCAGCGACCCCTCAGGGAGGATATCGGCAACCTCACGGAATACCCGATGCTCCACCTTGCCAGGACCGCGCCATACGAAGAGCTTGCTGGCATCGCGCTCGTCAAGCGGATGGATCGCAATGCGATCAGCCGGAAGCTCGTATACGTAGTTGTCGAGTGGAAACGCTGTTTCCGGGACGTGGCTCGCCATGAAATGCACAGTAGTTTTGTGAAACTGCAACCTTCGGACAGTGGACGCGTACTGTGCCCATCGTTTGATATCACCGAAAGGAATGACATGCAAGATAACCCTACTCCAAATCCGAATCCGATTCCACCACCACCTGGCATAGGGATGCAGCCACAGCGCCGACGCTCGCGTGGATGGATCATCGCCGGCGTCATTATCGGCTTGGTCGTCGTCGCAATCGGCGTGTTCGGTCTGATGATCAGCATGTTCTTGTCGAGCTTCGAAACCGAGCAACACGTTGATGTGACTGACAAGACCGTGCTTGTGCTCGATCTTTCGAAGGGCATCCCAGAGTACGATCCACCAAAGGCACTGAGCTTTGGATCTGACGAATCAGGCCCATCCCTGCGCGACATCGTCGAATCGATCAAGCGCGCGAAGACGGATGACAACATTCACGGCATCTACATCCGTTCGGGAATTGCTGCTGCCGGAATGGCAAAGCTCTCTGAGGTTCGCGAGGCGCTTATCGACTTCAAGAGCTCGAAGAAGTTCATCTATGCCTACGCAGAGATGGGCACCAAGGGCGGCTATTACATGGCAACAGTTGCAGACTCGATCATCATGCCACAAGAAGGTATGATGGAGTTCAACGCATTCGGAACATCAGCCCCCTTCATGAAGGGCATGTTCGAAAAGCTTGGTGTGTCGTTCCACGTCGAGCAGTTCGAAGAATACAAGTCAGCAGCAGAAACCATGAACCGTGATCGTTGGTCGGAGCCAGCAAAGGAAGCGATCCGCGCATTGCTCCAACAGCGCTCTGATGTGTTTGTTGATGCGGTTTCGAAGAGCCGCAAGCTTACACCGGAACGCGTGGTCGAGCTCATGAACAAGGGTGTTTACATTCCTGATTCACTTCTTGCGAGCGGACTCATCGATGCGATGATGCGTGAAGCCGAACTCAAGGAGCGCATCCACCGTCGCCTCAATCCAGATGACACAACTGCACATCCTACGCTCAAGACGATAAGTTTGGCCAAGTACGTGCAGTCATTCACCGATGAAGAGTCTGACGCACGCGCGTCGAGGAGCATTGCCATCGTCTATGCATCTGGGGCAATCAGTCCAGGAACCAACTCCGATCCCTTCGACGCCAGCGGCATCTATGCACGCACGCTGATCCGCGATCTTCGTGCAGCGCGCGACAACGACGACGTCGAGGCAATTGTTCTTCGCATCGATAGTCCAGGGGGCTCTGCTTTCGCATCAGATGAAATCTGGGCAGAGATTCGCGAAGTACGGAAGGTGAAGCCTGTGTATGCTTCGATGAGCGACGTGGCTGCATCTGGAGGATACTACATTGCCATGGCGTGTGATACAATCATTGCGCACCCATCGACAATCACCGGTTCGATTGGAGTGATCATGTCAATTCCAAACTTCACGGGTTCGGTTGCGAAGGTTGGCATCACGATCGATACAGTTTCACTCGGACCATCGGCATCGTTCATGAATGCTGGCCTGCCACTCACCGATGGCGACAAGCATACGCTTCGGTCGTTCGGACAAGGCATCTACACACGCTTTGTGCAGAAGGTCGCCGAGTCGCGCAAGATGGACACCGCCGCCGCACGCAAGCTCGCTCGGGGTCGCGTATGGACAGGTACCGCTGCGAAGGAAGCCGGGTTGGTCGATGTTCTTGGGGGACTCGACGTTGCGATTGCTATTGCGAAGAAGCGCATTGGTGTTGGTGCCAACGACGACGTCAACATCATCCTCTATCCAAAGAAGGTCGACAACCTTACCGCACTGCTCAAGGCAATCGGACTCAACAAGGAAGATGGCGACGAGGATGCAGAAGCACGAGCAATGCTCCGCTCATCGCTTATTGCAAAGGTCACAGGCACAATACCCGCTTCCGAGCAGATCTATCGTGCACTCCCAGGCGGCACCCGCAGTCAGGTAAAGCACGCACTCCAGCTCACTGAACTCGGCATGACCGAGCGGGCGCTCATGATGCTACCAATGACCGTGCCGATGGACTAATCGCCCACCACACCGAATCTTCTTCACGAGAGCGCACAACGGCTGCAGGCCGTTGTGCGCTCTCTGCGTAATTTTGTGGCATGCAACTCGAAACCTTCCCGAATCCACGTCCTGGACGTCGATTCACGATTACACACGTAAACCCTGAATTCACCTCGGTATGTCCAAAGACGGGTCTACCCGACTTTGGAACGATCACTGTTGAGTACATCCCCAACGATGTATGCATCGAGCTCAAGGCCCTGAAGTACTACTACCTCGATTTCCGCAATCGCGGAATCTTCTACGAGGCAGTGACAAATCAGATCCTTGATGATCTTGTTGCGTGCTGCGACCCTCTCTACATGAAGGTCACGGCAGACTGGAAAGCTCGTGGCGGCATCAACAGTGTGATCGTTGTCGAGCACACCAAGGCATAATCATGCGCACCACAATTTCGAAGCAGTTCCGTTGGGAAATGGGGCATCGCCTTCCCTTCCATGAGGGTCTGTGCAAGAACATCCATGGGCACTCGTACGAAGCGCATGTGATCTTGAGTGGTGAGCCCGATGCTAACGGTATGGTAATGGATTATTACGACATGAAACTCCTCATTCAAGACAAGCTTGATGAGTTGGACCATAGCTTCCTGTGCAACAGCAGCGACACTGTCGTGCGCGAGTTCCTCGAACGCAACAACTTGAAGATGGTGCTTGTTGAGTTCCCTACAACTGCAGAGAACATTGCGCGCATGCTTGCAACACATGTTGTATCGAACCTACCAGCAGGACATCGCGTAGATGCAGTTCGACTGCGTGTATTCGAAACAGAGAAGACATTTGCCGAAGTGGAGATCTCCCTATGAGTGTACGCGTCCGTTTTGCACCATCGCCAACGGGCTTCCTTCACATCGGAAGCTTGCGCACGGCGTTGTACAACTACCTGTTCGCGAAGCATCATGGCGGCACGTGCATCCTTCGAATCGAGGATACTGACCGTACACGCCTTGTTGAAGGTGCGATCGAAGAGCAGATTTCGTCACTCGCATGGGCTGGCGTCGTCTTCGACGAGGGTCCACACGTCGGCGGTAATTACGGTCCGTACACACAAAGCGAGCGCTTCGACCTCTACCGCACGTACGGTATGCAGCTGGTTGAGAACGGCACGGCATACTACGCCTTCGACACCTCAGACGAACTTGATGCCATGCGTCAACGTCAGCAAGCTGCGGGAATCGCGCCCAAGTACGACCGTTCAAGCATGCGCAATCAGTACACGCTTGGCGAACAGGAGACAGCACGGTTGCTTGCAGAGGGCGCGCTTCATGTCATCCGACTCAAGGTACCGCTCACCGCTGACGTGCGATTCCATGATCAGATCCGTGGCGACGTGGTTGTGAACGGACGTGAGATTGACGATCAAATCCTTCTCAAGAGTGATGGCTTCCCAACCTACCACCTCGCAAACGTCGTCGACGACCATCTCATGGAGATCACGCACGTGATCCGCGCAGAAGAATGGCTTCCGTCGACGCCGAAGCATGTGTTGCTCTATGAAGCATTTGGTTGGACAGCTCCAACGTTTGCACACGTGCCCTTGCTATTGAATCCCGACCGCTCGAAGATGAGCAAGCGTCATGGCGATGTCATGGTGCGCGACTTTGCAGCCAAAGGATACTTCCCTGACGCCCTGGTCAACTTCGTCGCACTATGCGGCTGGCATCCAGGTGGTGACAATGAGAAGTTCTCGATGGAAGAGCTCATCGACGCGTTTTCACTCGAGCGCGTAAACAAGGCAGGTGCCGTGTTTGATTACAAGAAGCTCGAGTGGATGAATAGCGAGTATCTCCGTTCACGCGATCCGCACCAACTTGCAACAGCTCTTCTCCCAACGCTTACGGAACGCGGATACACGCGCATCGAACCGGCGTTTGTCGCTGATGTGATCGCCTTGCTTCGTGAACGTGTGACATTCCTCGCGGAAATCGCTGAGTTCGGCGACTACCTCTTCGGAGACACACTCTGTGCGCTCTCTGACGAGACCCAGGCAGCACTGACTGGTAATCAGGGAGTTGTTGACGCCCTGCGTGCCTTCCATGAAGGTTTCTCTGACGCAACCCTCACCGATGAAGCAACGTTCAAGGCGCATGCACAGGCATCCGCAGAGCACGCTAGCATCAAGATGGGCGCAATGATGAAGCCACTACGACTTGTCCTTACCCACCGTGATGTGGGTGCAGATCTCTTCCGCACACTACAGCTGATTGGAGCAGATAGATGTTCGCATCGCCTCGCATCGTTCCTTTCGTAATTGCCGCGGTAGTCGTGCTTGTTGGATGTGGTACGCCACGTCCAACCGCACCGCACGCATGCGTAGCACCAAACCAAGCGGAACTCATGATCCGTTGGGGCACGCAGGACGATTCTACCGGCGTCCTTGAACAGTTCTCAATGAACACCAAGGGCGAGATCTTTCGCTACGCAGGACCGATTGCCAATCGCGCTGATGGCGAGTATCTCCACTTCGTTGATGGTACGACCTACTGCTCTATGGCGAAGCTTACCATGAACTCGTTTCTCAAGGTACAGGCATTGAATACGCCGGCACGCAAGCAGCGATTCATTGACTATCGCAACACGCGTACTGACGTATATTTACGAGCCGTTTGGAACCCGGATTTACAGACGTTTCAGAGCCGCGACATGCGCGAACTCTACGACGAGCTGATGAAGCTGGCGACGCAGGACTAACTCCGTTATGAAAATCCTCATTGTTGATGACAACCGCGACTTCTCTGCCACCCTCGCTGATGTGGTGCGTGGCGAAGGTATGCATGCCGAGGTCCGGAATAGTCCCGAACAAGCACTCGCATATCTTGAAGATCACAGTCGCGATGTCGGCCTCATGTTGCTCGACATCGAGTTCGGTAGCGAATCTTCAATGACAGGCATCGATGTCCTTGGTCGATCGATCCGCGAATACCCGTCTATTCCCGTCATCATGATTTCGGGCAAGGGTACGATTGAGACCGCTGTGAAGGCTACGAAACTTGGGGCTCTCAACTTCATCGATAAGTCGTCACTGACCAACGATCGTCTCATCGGCGTCTTGCACAGTGCAATGGAGCGCGTTAAGACCGACACATCATTCGACGAGCTTCGTCGTGTGATGGAAGCACAAGGGTTGATTGGCAAGAGTTCAGCGATGATGGATGTTGCCGACAAGATTATGCGCTACGGACGCACGGATCTCAACGTGCTCATCACAGGCGAGACCGGCACTGGTAAGAAGCTCGTGGCCCATGCGTTGCACAACGTAAGTCGTCGTGCCAAGCATCCATTCAT
>JAURNF010000177.1 GCA_030830285.1 Candidatus Kapaibacterium sp. | reverse complement strand
TGAATACGCAACGGTAGATCGTGCCGAGAAACTTGGCAAGACCGTGCAGATCATCGGTACGTGGGAGAAGCCAAGCGGTTGGACGTATGACGCACAGTCGAATACCTTCGCGTTTACGCTGCGTGACGAGCAAGGCAAGCTCATTCCAGTAGAACTCAATGGGGCAAAGCCTAACAACTTTGAAGCTGCCGTGAGTGTTGTCGTCAAGGGGCGTATCGAAGATGGCGTGTTGAAGGCCTCGAACGTGCTTACGAAGTGTCCATCGAAGTACGAGGGGCAACCAACGGACGCAATGCCAGCATCCTGATTGAGGACACCATGCTAAAGCGAATCATCATCCTAGCTGCAATAGTGGGTATTCCACTTGGTGTGTGGATTGCCTCGACCTACGGTCAGCTCACCGAAGTAACCTTCGCCGTGGCATCTAGTGATCACTCCTCGGGCGTCGAGGGTGATCAAGCACCAAAGGTGATCATTGTGTCGACGATTGTCAACGCAGCCGAAGCTCCAGAACGCATTGCGTGCACGGATCATACAGGAGCAGCATTCCGCGTTCAATACACGGGCAGCACTCCAGATGAGCCATTCGTAAACGGACAAGTAGTACGCTTTGTTGGTCACGTCCATGATGGACATGACTCGTATTTCCATGCAACACAGGTGTACGCACAATGATCGCTCAGATCCTGATTCATGTTCTGTTTGGGATGGCACTGGCTTCGACTGGACTCTATGCAGCGGCGCTGTATGCTGATACAGATCGAGCTGAGTGGCTTTCGACCATCGCACGACGCATCTTCGGTGCACTTGCGTTTGGCTTGGTCGCATCAGCTGTTGTGCTCGTCATCCTCATCCTGCAACACCGCTTTGAATACACCTACGTTTGGAACTATTCGTCGCGCGAGCTCCCGTTACACCTGTTGATTGCCAGCTTCTACTCTGGACAAGAGGGAAGCTTCCTTCTGTGGACGATGTTCGTTGCTCTGATTGGGGTTGTGCTTACGCCGTACGCACGCAGGCATTCCTACGAAGCTCCAGTGATGGTCTTTTATGGACTTATCGTCAGCTTCCTTACGCTCTTGCTTGTTGCGAAGAATCCGTTCGCTTATTTCCACGAGTCGTTTGCTGCTGATGGCATAACAATAGCCGATGTGCGTGATAATGGTAAGGGATTGAATCCCTTGCTGCACAATGCGTGGATTACGATCCACCCACCAATCCTCTTCGTTGGCTTCGCATCGATGTCAGTCAGCTTTGCCTTTGCAATGGCGGGTCTGATTCGCCGCGAGTATCACCGTTGGATCGACATCGCTCTTCCATGGACGTTGTTCGGGACTGCGGTGCTTGGTTTCGGTATCATGCTAGGGGGCTTCTGGGCATACGAGACGCTCGGTTGGGGTGGCTTCTGGGGTTGGGATCCCGTCGAAAACTCATCGTTGATCCCATGGCTTGTTGTGGTTGCTCTCGTTCACACCATGCTCGTACAGAAGCGCACACGAGGTCTGGTGAAAACCAACATGATCCTTGCTGTTGCAAGTTTTGTGATGGTGCTCTATTCCACGTTCCTTACACGGAGCGGAATCCTCGGCGATACGTCGGTGCACTCCTTTGTTGATCCGGGGAAGTTTGCCTTTTGGATTCTCCTGCTCTTCATGGTGACCTTCGTTGCAATTGGCATTACGATGGTGCTCCGACGTCGCTCGGATATGAATATCCATCGTGAAGAGTTCGCGCCAACGACACGTGAGTTCATGCTCTCGATCGGCTCCGCATTGATTATGGCCTCTGCCATCTTCGTGACCATTGGCACGTCGTGGCCGGTAATCATGGAGGTGCTTGGATTGCCAAAAGTGGCGGTGGCAATTGAGTTTTACAATCGCGTGCATCTGGTTCTGGTGCCAGCGGTGTTGATTGTCAATGCGTTGTCGCTCATCTTCCTTTGGCGCTCGACGCCACGGGCGAAGATGCAATCATTGATCATCTTCGGTGCGGCAATTGCGGCAGTAGCGACAGCGGTAATGGCCGTGATTGGGATCAACGACGTTGGACAGATCGTTCTGGCCTTCACAGCGTGGTTCTCGCTGGCGATCAACCTGCGTGTTGGTATCAGCATCATGAGTGCTTCTCCAGCGATGGCAGGTGCATACATCTCGCATACAGGGATTGCACTGCTGATCTTTGGTGTGATTACGACGTCATCGTACACAGAGTCCCATCACGCAGTTCTTGTGCACGGCGTACCGACACAGGTGGGTGAGTATACACTAACGTACCTCGGCAAGGAACAGGTTGAGAAGCACTATGCCGATCGTGAGAAGTACAAGTACTTCGTGCGAATCGAGCGTGATGGATCAGGTGAAACGGTGGCTGCAGTGCTGTACTGGTCAGACTTCAACAAGCGCCAGTCGGCGTTTCTCGAGCCAGGTATTCGTTGGGGATTTCACAACGATTTGTACGTATCACCGAAGTCGACTGAGCGTGAGGATCTCTTCAAGCGGACTACTATCATGCGCGGTACGTCAATTCGCGCGCCGTATGATTCGTCTGTGGTCATCGAGCTCGAGCGCTTCACAATGCCAATGGAAGAAGGTCAGACGTCAGATGGCCGCATGCAGATGTCAGCTGTCCTGAATGTGCGGATTGGTGATTCAATTGTGCCACTGAAGGCGCGAACGAAGATTGCCACGGGTGCATCAGGTCCGGTATTCGACCCAGAATGGGTGCCGCTTCCAGGATCGACGATGGCCGTTGGACTCGCTGAGATTGCACGGAACAATGAGGATCCAACGAAGTCGACAGGGGACTTAGTATTCCGCGATATGTCAAAGCCGATGCCACGCCCTCGCGAGGTGTTCACCGTTGACTTCTCTGTCAAACCATGGATCTCGCTGGTGTGGTTTGGCGTGATAACAATGGTGCTAGGCTTTGCGTTTTCGATCGTTCGGTACACGCGCCAAGTCCGTAAGCAATCCACGCTCGTCGTCGCTGAGGATACGCCACTCGCCGGCACCGATACCGAGTCTGTCAAGGCGTAACGCACCAATGGCACATCGCACGAGTCTGAGCGTTGGGAAGCCGACGGCAGCTGTCATGCGTCGCACCTGTCGATTCTTGCCCTCGCGCAATCCGAGCTCGATCCACGACGTTGGGATAGATGCACGAACCCTGATTGGAGGGACTCTCTCCGGTAGCCAAGCTGGCGCTTTGACAATGCGCGCCTCACATGGCCGCGTTTGATAGCCCTGCACGACTACTCCGGTGCGCAATTGTGCAACTGCTGCGTCGGTGATCTCACCATCCACCCGCACGAGGTAGGTGCGCTGGTGGCCATATTCTGGATCGAGAAACATCGCAGGTAGATGTCGCTCATTGGTGAGCAGCAGCAACCCTTCACTATCTGCATCGAGTCGTCCAACTGGGTAGACCTCTTCAGGGAGATCGAATGCAGCAAGAGGTTGAAAGCGACTACCAGGCTCTGGTGTAAACTGCGACAGCACACCAAACGGTTTGTTGAATGCAATAATCATCGCTCGAAGTACACTCCTGGTGGCTGACCATCGAGGGATGTACCAACGTACCGTCCACGGATATCGTAATAGCGCTTCACTCGCAGTGCAGGTTGGACTGTTGGATCGAACAACCTCGGAGCTCCACGGTCGACACACACGCCATCGGTTGCAAGCACACCGTCGCGTTCGTCAGATCGAATGTAGAGTGAGTCACCACTACCAGCATACCATGCAGTACCATAGATGTCGATGGCTGAGGCCGTGTCGCGACCAAGGACGTGCATTCCGGGAATGCGAAGCACAGTATCGCCAACACGTAGGGAGTCGAACTCGTACTCCCACACGTGCGTGCTTCGGAGTGAATCACGAACACTGGCAGAGACGTCGTCTGGAATGAACATCGTTGCGTCGAACGTCAAACGTCCGCGAAGCGAACGAGCTCCGCTTAGACGAATCTCTTGTTCGCTGCTGATGCTGTCAACAACACAGATGAGCGTATCGAGTGCGCCAGGACGGCGACGACGATCAAGCGCTCGGAGAACAACAACCGGTGTGTAGAGTCGTTCAAACGCCATGCCGCCGGTATAGCCATACGACTCGGCTGGACCGTATCCGTAGACGATGATACCAAACGTGGTATCGCATGCCACGGTGTGTCTGCCATTTGCCACCCTCGCATGGACGTATCCAAGTGGGGTACCCGGAATCTGCACTGCAGCTGGTGCCGGTGCGCCATCGAGCGTCAGCGACGTAGCATGCGACATCGGCACGATACACGTTATCTGATGCTGCGTGTAGAATGCTGCGCCAGACTGCCGAGGTTCAATGCTCGTCACACGGTATGACGAAAGAAACTGCTCAACAGGAGGTACTACGATCAAGGATGGATCGCCTGATCGTCCAGCACCATCATCACGATTTGCCGACCTATCGATAATCGTCACGAGAATGGGATTCGTCGCCGTGATGTCGAGCGGTGTATCGGTAAGTGGCACATCGAGATACGCACCAGTGCCGAGCACGGCTGTTGGTGCGCCATTGATCGTGAGACCTGTCTTTGTTTCCGATGCAAGAATGCGAACGAGTGTCACGTCGCGAGCGGATACACGTCGAATGTCTGTCGGTGGCACCAGCGGGGGTACGACGACATGCCTACCCCACACATCCGTGCTGGGCAGCTGCTCGACCAAACAGTCGCGCGATGCACGCTCGGTGATGATCGGTACTTGCGCACGGTAGTGTGCACCAAGCACTGCTATTGGCTTTGTTGCACGAACACGGCTACCAGTCAGATCATCATTCTG
>JAURNF010000176.1 GCA_030830285.1 Candidatus Kapaibacterium sp. | reverse complement strand
GGGAATTGGACCAACCCCGTGATCGGACGTGATGACAAGGACGTACTTCGAGCGGCCAACGCGTCGATCGAGATCGTCGATGAGGCGTGCGATCTCGCGATCGGCATGCACGTAGAGTTCTTGTACTTCGCGACTATCTGGTCCGTAGAGATGTCCGACGTAGTCGGGCGTTGACACGCCAACACATAGGATGTCTGGTGATGCGTCCTTGCCGAGCTTCTCTCGATCGATCACGAAGCGCGTTGCATCGAAGAGCATTCGCATGCTGTACGGACTCAACGCGAGCTGCATGTAAAACGTGTCTGATGCAACCTGTGAAGTAATCATATACGGGAACGCAGTATGTCCGCTGTTCCCCGGAATACTTCCCTCGCCCACTACGTCGTCTACTGCAGGCGAAAAGCTGCTAGGAATCTCCGCGTTCCATGTGACGCCTGAGTATTTACGGGCATCAACCGTTGAACGCAGTTGTGGCAACCATGATGGTGCAGGATACGCGCTACTGGTTGTCCACCCGCCCGATGAAGGCTCGTACCACACACAGGCTGATGCGTTCTTGCCAGCCATAAGGATACTTGCGCGATCCTTGAGAGAAATGCCTATCACCTTTGAGCGTGGCGATGTACTGCGGAGAACATCACCAAGCGCTGGAACCTCGAGTTTGTCGGCGCTCTTTCGACCCGACGTATCGTTCGTGCAATACCCACAGATGCCTGTGCGTGCATCACAGAAGTCGTTTCCAACAATTCCTGTCTTCCATGGATAGCACCCCGTCATGATTGCAGCATGACCTGGTCCGGTGATGTTGTTGGCGTGATTGTAGTAACAACGATCGAACACCACGCCCTCACGTGCGATACGTGCAAATCCACGCGATCCGAGGAACCTCGAAAACGACGTTGAATAATCGCCACGGTGTTGATCAAACGAAACCACCACGACGAGGCGTGGTGGTGTAGAGGCGGATTGAAGCGCTGTTGAGAGAACAACGCTCATGATCAAAGGAAGGAGGAGTTTAGTGCGCTTCATCGACAGCAATTATAACTGTCCGAGCATCCTCATCGTTGATGCCACTTCATAAGCTTGCTTCTGGTTGTACTCCGATGTGAGCTTGCGGTGATTTACGAGATCAATAATCGTCCCGATCCCACACAAACCACCAGTAAACAAGTATAGCACCCCTAATGCAGTGCTACCGAGTACAAATCGGTGAATTCCTGCTACGAAGAGAAATCCAACCAAAGCCAGGATCAGAATCATCGATGATTCCTTGCGGCGATGGCGATACATCATAGCGAACTGTTGCGCCTGTTCCTCTGTCATAGGCGACATCAGCATGTTCAGGTAGCCGATCTCTTCTGGGTCGGCATCTGGGATATAGTGAAGGACATTAGCCATGGAATCCTCGCGAAACGATCCGGTGCTTCCGGATCAGGTGAACAATATGAGTTGTCAGAATTACAATCGCCGGCACCGCCAGCGGATGGGCTGAAAACGACGCAGAAATGTCGCCCCGAACCAGGTGGCCAACGGAGCGACCCAGACCACAGCCAAGGCACCAGTCGAAGCCTAACATGCTGGGAATGCAGAAGGTTACGCTGTTTTCGAGTGCTGGTGCAAGCACCGCCACCCCCACCAACCCCAGGATCCAGACCCACGCCTCGGCGGGGATTGCCTTTGTGTCGAATTTCATGGATGCACAGTACGACATAAAATCCGAAAGGTTGCAGGGTTCCTGTGGAAATCGTCGTAAGGTATTTGCTGGACATATACCTTACCCGTATATTGCGCGTCTCTTTTCATAACAACGCCAGCAAACTCTCATGTACGCAGTCGTCGAGATCTCCGGTCAACAGTATGCGGTCGCTCCAAAGCAGACCGTCAAGGTTCCTCTCATGGACAAGAATGTTGGCGACACAGTAGAGTTCACCAACATCCTACTCGCAAGCGACAACGGCAAGGTTGCTGTTGGCTCACCATACATCAAGGGTTCCGTCAAGGCAACCGTTGTTGAGCATGGTAAGGGCGATAAGGTTCTCGTGTTCCACAAGAAGCGTCGCAAGGGCTATCAAAAGCTCAACGGCCATCGCCAGAAGTTCACGAGCATCACCATTACTGACATCAATATCTAAGTAGGCAACAGTCATGGCACACAAAAAAGGTGGCGGATCCACCAAAAACGGTCGCGATTCAAATGCCCAGCGGCTTGGCGTGAAGAAGTTCGGCGGACAAAAAGTTATCGCCGGTAACATCATCATCCGCCAGAACGGCACAAACGTGCACCCAGGCAACAATGTTGGCCTTGGCAAGGATTACACAATCTTCTCGCTTGTCGATGGAGTTGTGAAGTTCGAGCGCAAGGACAAGACACGTCTCAAGGTTTCTGTATATCCAGAAGCAAACTGAGTTTCGTGTATTCCCGATGAGAACAACTAACGCCTCCATGTGGGGCGTTTTTTATTGCAACCTTACTTCCCACACACTCCTATGAAACAGCCAGTTCGCGTTGCCGTCACAGGCGCCGCAGGCCAGATCGGCTACAGCCTTCTTTTCCGCATCGCCAGTGGCGAGATGCTCGGTAAGGATCAACCAGTGATCCTGCAGCTTCTCGAACTCACACCAGCGCTTCAAGCTCTGCGTGGTGTGGCGATGGAACTTCAAGATTGTGCATTCCCGCTTCTTCATGGCATCACACAGTCGGATGATGCAATGGTTGCGTTCAAGGATGCAGACTACGCACTCCTTGTTGGTGCACGCCCACGTTCGAAGGGTATGGAGCGCAAGGATCTTCTCGAAGCAAATGCGCAGATCTTCACAGTGCAAGGAAAGGCTCTCAACGCAGTTGCTAGCCGTAACGTGAAGGTTGTGATTGTTGGTAACCCAGCAAACACAAACGCACTGATCACGCAGATGAGCGCACCGGATCTTCCTGCTGCGAACATCACAGCACTGATGCGTCTCGATCACAACCG
>JAURNF010000175.1 GCA_030830285.1 Candidatus Kapaibacterium sp. | reverse complement strand
GGCAGAAGGCTTCTATTGTGCCGCCCTTTGAGACTACCACTTCGGCTGCACGCAAGATCCCAATGATCTGCTCTTCCGTATGATGCTTTCGTCCCATGATATGCTCCTTTCAACTACCAAACTATCATTTCAGTTGGTAGCATTTTTGGGGAGCAGGTCAGGTACGTATCCGAATCCAACGGTGGCTGCAGCAGCAATCACCACAACGAAGCTTGCGAATGATGCAGTAACGTCAGACAAGATTGCTGACGGTACGATTGCAACGGCAGACGTTGCAGATAACGCCATCACATCAGCGAAAATGTCAACAACTGGAGTAGTCGCTGCATCGTATGGCACAGCAACAACGGTTCCTGCGATCACCATTGATGCAGCTGGTCGAATCACATCAGCTGGTAGCGTGACAATTACAGGCACAACACCAGGAGGCACAGCTAACGGTGACCTCTCGGGCACATATCCAAACCCAACGGTTGATGGTTTGCAGGGTCGCACAGTAGCAGCAACGGCACCAGCTGCAGGAAATGTCCTGATGTGGAATGCAACCACAAGTCAATGGGAACCTACAGCGCCATCCACGTACACCTTGACGATTGGTGGAAAGCAAGTCACTGATCCAATGACAGTTGCTGATGGCGATGCGCTGATCTACGATGCGATTACAGACAAGTGGATTGCTCGCACGCCAACTGTTGAAGTGCTGAAGCTGCGTCTCAAGGAAGGTACAAACCTCGATGTTGATGTGTTGCGTGGAGCCACGACAACGATAAACAACATCACTATCTCCGAAAATGCATTCTTCACATTCACGAATGCATCTGCGAACACAGATGTGACAGGCTTTGCGAATGGTGAGGATGGACGCATGCTCATCATCGTTAACCACTCAGGTAAGAACTTGACATTCCAGGATGAAGATCCGGGCTCGCTTGCCAACAATCGCTTCTCGCTTGGAGTGGCAAATAAGACTATCAGTAACCACCAGAGCATCATGTTCGTGTACAGTGCTGACGTGAATCGTTGGGTACTTCTTGCCAATACGTAATTCGTTTTCATCAAGAAGGATACCACAATGAAATACATCATCATCACATTCCTCGTGTTGTTTCCACTCACCATCAAGGCGCAGCAATATGATTTACAACGCATGGCCATTACGAGTGGATTCCAAACAGCTGCCATTGGCTCGTCTGTGGAAATTGTCGGTATTGCTGGTCAGACGTTCATTGATTCCGCAGATACGAAGCGAGCTTCGAAGGCAGGTCTGTTTTACATACAAGAGACAACTTCTGCTGCTGCACAGAGAACCATCATCACGGTTCCCGAAGTAGTACATGCAGTAGGCGACACATTCAATCTCGACATCGACTTCGCTGCTTCGTGCTTGCTCTTTAGACAGCCCCTTGAGCGTGATTGGACTATGCGTGTGAGCTTTAACAAAACGATACTTGAGCCCCTTGCGTACGATAGCATCGTAGAGACCTCTGATCGCTATACGATTGCTATACATGGTACTGCTCCTCCAGACGCAACGCTCTTGACAAGCCTACGCTTTCTTGCACGACTGGGCAACGACTCAGTTACAGACATGCGTGTCGAATCATTCACATGGACGGGCGGCGAGGGATTACCCCTCGCTGCTCTCCCTGGGAAGGTCACGCTTCGCGGACTCTGCAAGACGTATGGCACGACGCGATTGATATCCCCAAGGACGTCAGCTGCAATCAATGTTGCACCAAACCCAATCACGAATAACGAAGCATCGTTTCAGTTGTACGCTGTTGAGCCAACTACTGGCGAGCTCGTGATCATGGACTTGCAGGGCAACGTTGTGTTCCGACGTGAGCATGTACGTGCATCACCAGAGTGGCCCATTACTCACATAGAGTTCAATGACCTCGCATCGGGCACGTTGGTAGCGATGCTTGTTACACCGCATGGTGTTGGTCGCACAACAATTCTAAAACTACCCTGAGGAAGGAGCAACATGATGAAGAAGCAACTTCGCTCAATGGTTGTAACGTATGCTTGTGTATCGGTTGCGCTATTCGTGGCGACAGCATCACATGCAACAGCACAAGAGAGTACTCCTATTGCACCTCGACATCGTCCGGAGATATCTGCTGCAATCGTAGCAGGATATGGATTCCATGATGGCAGTTTTCGGTCTCTTCCACCAGTTGAGAATTGCTGTACAGGCTATGAGAGTTCGGGTGGTTTCAATACGGGAGGAAGCGTAGCACTCTCAATCCCGATCTCGAACGGATCCCTTCGTGTCTCTACGCGTATTGGATATCAGTACTTCGCTGCAGGATTCACATCGACGACGATCGAGAAGGTGTACTCTGGTGAAATCGTATCAACGGATGCTCGCATACGACATGATCTTGATGTGTCGTGGAACATGGCAATTGTGGGATTTGGTGCAGAGTATGCGGTAATGAGTAAGCTCTGGCTTGGACTGTGGCTTGATGGACTCTATGCGATTCGTGGTGGATATGAACAGCGTGAGACTATTGAGTCACCAACGAACATCACATTTGAAAATGGGTCGACGGTTCGTGATGTGCGATCGGGGGCTCTCAGTGATTACACATCGCTGACTGGCGGTATCACAGGTCAAGTACGTTACCGAATCATCGACGGACACAACAAAGGATTCACCGGAATCGATCTCGTGTGTCGATACATGGTTCCGCTGGGAGCCTTGTATGCTCATGATATGCAATGGCGAGAGTCATCGATTGACTACAAACTGCGCTACCTCGCAGGAGGATTGTCAATTACGTTTTGATCGTATAGGGTGAATGTGGGCGATACGTCTATTCTATTCATGTATAAATGGTAGTATATCGTCGTCGTGTATCATTGTGATATGGGTGCTCGCGTGTCTCGTCCTGGGATGCGCGGGCACTTTTGTCTACAAATAGGCACGTGTGACAATACTACGTATAAACTACTGCAACGATCATCTCGACCTCAATATTCACTAACATTCTTGCATACCATATAGTTACAGCGTCACCCGGCAAATTATGCCACCTGAGTATTGGCTACTCAACGCAATTGACGCGAAATCTCAGTACAAAATCCTACAATTTTGCGACATGATCATGTAACTACTTTACGCGACGCGGGTATTTACACATCTGGGATTATTCGTACGTAGGGATCTTCGTACGCGAGGATTTACTTGTAGAGAGGGTTCATTATGCGAACTTTTGTTTCGCTTCGTGGCATGCTCGTGGTGTTGAGCGTGCTTTTTTTGTCTGTTGTCGCATATGCGCAGCAGGGCATACCTGAAAAGATTACATACCAGGGCATCTTGGTCGATACCACAGGTGTACCGGTGTGTGACAGCACGTGGTCAATCACGGTAGCGCTCTACGATCGTGCCCAAGGGGGCTCGGCCTTGTGGACAGAAACACACACGATCTCAACCAAGGGTGGGGTGTTTGGTGTGATTCTTGGAAGCAAGACGCCACTGAGTTTGTCATTCGATCAGCATCTATGGCTAGGTGTCGCACTCGAGGATCGTGCTGAACAACCACGCACATTTCTTACAGCAGTGCCGTATGCGCTGAATTCAAAGTTCGCAGGCTATGCCAAGAGCTCTGGTGGACTGACACAGGAAGGTGTTGACTCTCTCAAGCGTACGCTGCAGGATCAATCGCGTGAGATGGGCGATCCGATCATTGATGCGATTAATTCGGCAATGACAAAGGTCATTAGTGCGAATCGACTCCCGAGCATTCGCTCAGCATCAACATCATCGATCACAGCGAGTGGCCGCATCGACAGTCTGGTGTTATCGATAACTCCAAAGAGCATTGGTGCCAATGAGCTGGAAGATCTTCACTCAGGACAAATCGGTCCGTTCGGCTCAGCTACGAAGTCAGCAGTCGTTACAATCGACGCACAAGGTCGCATCAAGCAGGCAACAGAAGTAACAATCTCTGGTACCACACCCGGTGGCGATGCAGGTGGTGACCTCACAGGCACATATCCAAACCCATCGATCAAGGATGGAGCAGTTCAAACACGCCACATCGCACCAACGAGCGTGACGACGAACATTCTGCAAGACAACTCTGTTACAGCATCGAAGATTGCTGATGGAAGCGTAACAGCACCAAAGCTTTCTGCAAATGCAGTTGGTACAGTGAATGTGATTGATTCTTCAATCACAACACCAAAACTCGCTGATGGAGCGGTTACTGCCGATAAGCTCGCAGATGCTGCCATCACTTCGGAAAAGCTCGGTGTTGGCGCTGTTAAGGCAGATAACATTGGTGATCACCAAGTGACAAGTGACAAGCTCACGAAGATGCCACTCGCGCCAGGTCTGTATGGATCGGACCGTGAGGTAGCGCAAGTCTACGTTGATCAGGCTGGCCGCATTGTAACGGTCAAGAACGTAACGATCTCGGGCGCCAATCCAATTGGTGCTGCGGCCGGTGATCTAACTGGATCATATCCGAACCCAAGCATACAAGCTGGAGCAGTAACCACGCCAAAACTTGCTGATGGTGCAGTAGCAACGGCGAAGCTTGGTGATGCTCAAGTAACCACGCCAAAGCTTGCTGACGGCGCAGTCTCAACATCAAAGATTGGCGACGCACAAGTAACAAGTGCAAAGCTTACACCAACTGGTGCAGTACCAGGTGTATATGGTGGACAGCAGCAGACAGCTATCATCAGTGTTGATGCGAGCGGTCGTGTAACGTCAGCCTCACAGGTGGCGATCACAGGCACGACGCCTGGTGGTGCGGCAGGTGGTGCACTTGCAGGTACGTATCCAAACCCAACACTTGCGAACAATGCTGTAACAACTACATCCATCGCAGATGGTGCAGTAGCAACATCGAAACTTACCAGTGGCGCGGTAACGTCTGACAAGCTTGCACCGACCTCCGTTGCAGTAGGTACGTATGGCTCTTCAACCCAAGTTGGACAGTTCACAGTTGACGCTCAAGGTCGACTGACACAAGCAGCGAACGTAACGCTTACTGGTATTGCACCTGGCGGTGCAGCTGGTGGTGTACTCGCAGGCTCATATCCAAATCCAACACTTGCAACCAACGCCGTAACGACATCATCGATTTCCGATGGTGCTGTAACAACAACGAAGCTGGCAAATGGAGCAGTTACAGCCGATAAGCTTGCAAGCACGACTGTCGCGACTGGAACCTATGGTACGTCGACACAGGTTGGTCAGTTCACTGTTGATGCACAGGGTCGCCTTACACAAGCAGCGAACATCACCATTAGCGGAACAATACCAGGTGGTGCAGCAGGTGGTGTGCTTGCTGGTACGTACCCGAATCCAACACTTGCTGGTAATGCAGTGACTACACCATCAATTGCTGATGGTGCAGTAACATCGCCAAAGCTTTCAACGACTGGCGTAACAACGGGCACATATGGTTCGGGCACACAGGTTGGACAAATCACTGTTGATGCACAAGGACGTGTAACATCTGCAACGAACGTAGCAATTACAGGTGCGGCCCCGGTAGGCAATGCCGGTGGTTCACTTTCAGGCACCTATCCTAATCCACAAATTGCATCTGCAGCAGTTACTACGAATACGATTGCAGACAACGCTATTACGACAAACAAGCTCGAGACAGGTAGCGTTACATCTGACAAGCTTGCAAACACTACGGTGAACGCAGGTACGTATGGTTCGGCAACACAGGTAGGTCAATTTACTGTTGATCCGCAGGGTCGACTCACACAAGCTGGTAATGTGACATTGAGTGGAGTAACACCAGGTGGTGCAGCAGGTGGCGTGCTTGCTGGTACATATCCGAACCCAACACTTGCGAATAATGCTGTAACAACCACATCAATCGCTGATGGTGCAGTGACAACATCGAAGCTTGTAAGCGGTGCGGTAACATCCGACAAGCTTGCCAACACAGCAGTCACTACGGGAACGTACGGCACATCAACACAGGTAGGTCAGTTCACAGTTGATGCACAAGGCCGTTTGACACAGGCAGCGAATGTTACGATCTCGGGCACAACACCAGGTGGTGCAGCAGGTGGCGTGCTTGCTGGTACGTATCCAAACCCAACACTCGCCAACAATGCAGTAACAACATCAGCGATTGCGAATGGAAGTGTCACTGCTGATAAGCTTGCGAACACCGCCGTCACTACTGGAACATATGGTTCAGGCACGCAAGTGGGTCAGTTCACAGTTGATGCACAAGGACGTATCACATCGGCAACGAACGTGACAATCACCGGCGCATCACCAACAGGTGCAGCAGGTGGTGCACTGGCTGGTACCTATCCGAATCCAATGCTTGCGAACAATGCCGTAACAACATCAACGATCACAAACGGCAGTGTTACAGCCGACAAGCTTGCCAATACGTCTGTTACCACCGGCACATACGGTTCATCTATGCAAGTGGGTCAGTTCACTGTTGATGCTCAAGGTCGTCTCACGCAGGCAGGCAACGTGACCATCAGTGGGACAACTCCTGGTGGTGCAGCAGGCGGTGATCTCTCCGGAAGCTATCCGAATCCATCAATTGCGACGAGTGCTGTCACAACAACGAAGCTTGCTGATGGCGCAGTAACAACAGCCAAGATTATCGATGGAGCTGTAACAGCAACGAAGCTTGCAAATACAGCGGTTAATGCTGGCACATACGGATCAACGACGCAGATTCCGCAAATCACGGTTGACGCCCAAGGTCGTATCACTTCGGCAACAACAGTTGCAGCTGGACCATCCGGTGCAACAGGTCCTGCAGGTGGTGATCTTTCAGGTACGTATCCAAACCCAACATTGGCATCTGGTGTCGTGACAACATCGACTCTTGCTACTGGTGCAGTCACATCGGCAAAGATTGGTGACGGTGAAGTTGCAACAGCAGATATCGCGAATGGTGCGGTTACTGCGGCGAAGCTTGCGAACACAGCTGTCACAACGGGCACATATGGTTCAGCAACCGAGGTTGGACAATTCACCGTTGACGCCCAAGGTCGTATCACGTCGGCAACGAACGTGACGATCACGGGTGCAGCACCAACAGGTGCAGCTGGTGGAGATCTTACAGGTACCTACCCGAATCCAACACTGGGCACAGGCGTCGTTACAAATACGACTATCGCAACAAGTGCTATCACAACATCGAAGGTTGCAGATGGAACGGTTACCTCAGCTAAGATTTTCGATGGCACGATTACGTCAACCGACCTCGCCACAAATGCCGTAGCAACAACAAACATTACCAATAGTGCAGTTACGAATGCCAAAATCGCTGATGGTGCGATCACTACGGCGAAAATTGCTGACGGTTCAGTAACAGCTGTGAAGCTGGACAACACTGGAGTAACAGCTGCTGCGTATGGCTCAGCAACGGAAGTCGGAACATTTACTGTTGATGCCCAAGGTCGACTCACTGCTGCAGCGAATGTCACGATCAGTGGTGTGACACCTGGCGGTTCCGCGGGCGGTGATCTCACAGGCACATATCCAAACCCAACGATTGCTTCTGGTGCAGTAACGTCTGCAAAGATTGCCGACGGAACAATTGCGACAGGCGATATCGCCAACGGTGCGATCACAGCAGCAAAGCTTGCGAACACTGCGGTGACGGCTGGTACCTATGGAACAGCAAGCGACATTCCACAAATCACAATTGATGCACAAGGTCGAATCACCTCTGCAACAACGGTAGCTGCTGCTGCAAGTGGAGCAACGGGTGCTGCGGGTGGTGATCTCACAGGTACGTACCCGAATCCAACGATTGCGTCGGGTGTAGTGACGTCGGCGAAGATTGCTGATGGAACAATTGCGACAGCTGATGTTGCAGATGGCGCAGTTGCAACTGCGAAAGTTGCTGATGGTGCAATCACAGGCGTCAAGCTTGCCAACACAGCTGTAACTGCTGGGACGTATGGTGATGGGTATCATGTTGGACGATTCACAGTAGATGCGCAAGGTCGTATCACTGCAGCACAAGAAGTTGTGATTCTTGGTGCTTCTCCAACAGGCGTAGCTGGTGGAGATCTCACAGGCAACTTCCCGAATCCAACGATTGCAAATGGTGCAGTGACAACGGGAGCAATTGCAGATGGAACAATCGCAGCCGGTGATATTGCTGATGCTGCTATCACAACAGCCAAGATTGCCGACGGTGCAGTCACAGCAGCCAAGCTTGCGAACACAACCGTGACAGCAGGCTCATATGGTTCGGCGACACAAGTAGGCCAGTTCACAGTCGATGCGCAAGGTCGCATCACAGCTGCATCAAATGTGACCATCTCTGGTGTAGCACCGGGAGGTACTGCCAACGGTGACCTTGCTGGTACGTATCCAAACCCTACAGTAGATGGTTTGCAAGGTCGTGCGGTGGCATCTACTGCGCCAACGGGCGGACAGCTTCTCACGTGGAACTCAACATCGACGCAATGGGAACCATCGACGTTTACGATTGGAGGCAAGACACTTTCGTCGACAGCTCCAGTTGATGGTAACTCGTTGATGTATGATGCAGCATCGAATTCGTGGAAGCCAGGTGTAGCATCATCTCAAATCACAAAGTTCGTCCTCGAGGAAGGGGACGAGATTGACATTGATGTTCTTCGGGGTGGCACGGTTGAAGTAAACAACATTGTGATCTCCGACCACGCCTTCTTCCGCATGACAAATGCCGGCGTAGGTGTCGACATCAATGGTATTGCCGGCGGTGAGAACGGACGATTGATTATTCTCATGAACGCAACAACGAAGAACATCACGTTTCAGCAACAGGATGCAGGCTCTACGGATGTCAATCGATTCATTCTTGGTGTAGCCAACAAGACGATTGGTATTAATCAAGCTCTAACATTCATTTACAACGCTACGCTTCAGCGCTGGGTTCTTATTGCTGCGACCTAATGCAAACCACAATGAGAAAACTCCAACTGTTCATAGTGCTGGTGGTGTGTGCGGTAGGCCTGCGCGCACAACCAGTGGAAGTGGTGGGCGGTATTATCACCAGCGGGTACACGCCGACAATCGGTGGTACCACGTCGGTGCGCGGCATGACAGGTCAGCCAATTGTTGACCTCGACAAGGCCGAGCGCGAGGTCACCGCTGGATACGCCTACACGATCGATGCCTACACCCAGCGTGGCGAGGGCACCGATCTGCGTCTACCACAGATGGTGCAGCAAGTGGGTGACACGTTTTCGTTCACCATCGATGCAGCTGCATCATGCTTGCTGTTCCAAGGCAACCCATCACGTGCATGGGAAGCCAAGATCAGCTTCAATGGAACAATGCTCGAGCCGTTGGGTGTCAACGCATCGGATGTCGAAGACGCCGATGGCCGCTACACCCTCACGCTTACGGGCACGACAAGCTCAGCTCTGACATCACTGGTGACACAGAAGTTTCTTGCTCGTCTGGGCAACGATTCTGTCACAGATGTGACGCTGGCATCATTCCGTTGGCTCGACGTACCACGTCAGGTAACAACACATACGCCAGGTGAGGTACGCCTGCGCGGCATCTGCTCGACCTATGGCAACGCACGCTTGCTGACACAAACAGCAGTGATGGTGCAAGCAACACCAAACCCTGTGTATGGATCAGAAGTCGCCCTTCGCTTGTATGCACAACGTGCAACCACCGGCACGCTGATCGTCACAGACTTGCAAGGAACAGTGATCGCCACGCGTGACGGTGTATCGCTCGACCAGACATGGCCCCGCGCAGTGATTGATCTCGGCTTGGTATCAGCAGGCAGCTACACCGTGACGGTGGTAACGCCAGAGCACGTAGGACGCACGACAATCGTGAAGATGCCATGATGAAGAACACCCTCACACGACTGATGACAGTGTTGGTCGTGCTAAGCACATTGGCATTGTCATCCTACGCACAACCGAAGGGCGCTAAGGCGCCAGCACGCGACAGCGCAACCACCAACAGCGCAGCGAGCAACAGCGTCGATACAACGACGAGCAAGCGCAGCGACACAGAGTTTTCCGTGCAGCTGACGGGAGCCTATGGCTTCCATCGCACATCGTTTACCTCGCTTCCACCGTTTGAGAATTGCTGCAATGGCTTTTCATCAACATCAGCATTTGGCTACGGCGCGCAGTTTGGTCTGACTCTACCGCTGGGCTCATCAGGACTGCTGCTGGGTGCACGTGCAGGCGTGATGTCGCTGCCAGCATCGTTTACAACAACGACAACAGAGAAGATCTATGCCGGCCAGCTTCAATCAGTTGATGCCGTGTTTGAATACACGACCAATCTGACATGGAATGGTCTCACCGGTGGCCTGGCATTGGAATGCCCTCTGAGCTCACGTCTGTTCATCGGTGCAGGAGTTGACGGCATGTATGTGCTCTCGGCTACCTACACGCAGCAAGAGCGCATCACCTCGCCGACATCAGCCGTGATCTATTCCCAGACCAATGACATTGTCCGCGACGACCGTAGTGGAAACCTGGACAAGTACAACAGTTTTGTCCTAGGCCTCAATGCCGCAGCTCGCCTGCGCGTGCTCGAGCCGAATCGCTCGGGCATCCGCGCGCTCGATCTGGTAGCCCGTTACAACTATGCGCTTACGCCGCTCTACAGCTCGGGGCTGACCTGGACAGATTCGCAGGGCAGCAAGACCCTGCAGGCCCCCTATACCCTGCACTACCTCTCACTCGGTATCGCTCTCGTGATCCTGTAAGAGAGCGAGACATTGTCCGATCTACCAGGAGCGAGTATCTTCATTGATGCTCGCTCCTGAATTTTTACGCCTACTCGAACAACGGAAGTCAGCCAATCTTCCAACCGTTGGAAAAGCCACGCCGGCTGAACTCCGCGCGCAAACACCGGCGCGTGTTGCATTAGCTGGTCCGATCCCAGATGGTGTTACGATTGAACACCGTGAGATTCCCACACGCGACAGCACATGCTTGGAAGCTCATCTCATTCGTCCACAGTCATCATCATCTGATCGCTCATCCCTTGTGCTCTACTTCCACGGTGGTGGCTGGGTTCATAACACGATTGACATCTACGATGCATCACTCGCCTTACTAGCGATTGAAACTGGCATGTCGGTGCTGAGCGTGAGTTACCGCAAAGCACCAGAGTATCCGTTCCCAATACCTCTACATGATTGTTTGGATACGCTTCAGTGGTGTAGAGAACATGCACATCTCCTCAACGTTGATGCTGATGAGATCATCGTCGCAGGTGATAGTTCAGGGGGCAATCTTGCAGCAGCTGTTGCCTTGATGGCTCGTGATGTGATTCCTCTGCGTGGTCAGATTCTCATCTATCCATGTCTCGATCCAACACTTGTAAGCGATAGCGTACAACAATTTGCATCTGGCTTCGGACTCGATCGGACAGCGATGCAGTGGTACTGGCAGCAGTATGTTCAAGACGAACACCTGATGTTGGATGCGCAAGTTGCACCGCTTCATGCTACGAACACACAGGGCGTTGCCCCTGCCTTCATTGCTGCGGCAGAGTATGATATTCTGCGAGATGACGCGCGGTTGTATCACGACAAGCTTCAAGCAACTGATGCCGATTCAACCTATCATTGCTACGCTGGTACAATACACGGGTTCTTCACCTTCGCATCTGTAAGCTCAATGCCGATGGAGCTGATTCGCGATATTGCGGCATGGATACATACCTTGAACAAGCAATCAATGCCCTGAAGTCGTCGAAGACGATTGCTGTGGTGGGACTGTCAAAGAATCCTGGCAAGTCTGCGTATGACATACCGCAGCTACTGCCGCAGTGGGGCTATGACGTGGTTGGTGTGAACCCAACTGCAACACCGGCTGTGGGTTCGATACCTGTGGTTGCAGCACTTGCTGATGTTCCGTTTGACATCGACATTGTAAATGTCTTTCGTCCGTCGTCTGATACTGATGCGATCATCGACGAAGCGCTCGCACGTCACGAGGCCCGTGGAGATGTGCGTTGTATTTGGCTCCAGCTCGGCATTACAAGCGCGCACGGTGCAGACAAGTGTGCACGAGCAGGTGTGACGTACATTGATGATACATGCATCTACGTTATACAGCAATACGTCAAGTGAGCGATACGCCCTACAGTCTTACACGTAGACGCGGTGAAACAACCGACTGTGCGGAACGGTGAGAGCACTGAGACTAATGAAGAGAAGCGGTAGGATGGCAGCGTGTGGTAACAAGAGATACGCGATCCCGATGCCAATGTAGGTGACGAGAGTAAGAGGTACCGATGCCAGAACGAGTCTGCTCCATGTCCACGATTCGTGTTGATTGAGGTGTAGTCGTAACGCTCGCAGGCTGCTCCACGAGTGAATTGCAGCGAAGTACCATGCGAACACCAAAAGCGATGGCAGCAAGAATGCACCAGCCACGACAAGTACACTCCGTATAATACCAGCTGCACGATGTTCAGCATCTTGTGCTAGAGGAAGAACAAGTACAACGCTGGCAGCAATGATGCGAATGTACAGGTACAACGAACCATCAAGTGCGAGTGATGTTGTTGGCACCAGTTGATGTAGGATATCGCTAATAGCAGGATCGGAAGGATTGATCAAGGCAACAAGAACAGCACATCCATAGATTAACGATGAAATAGCACGCCATCGACGCATGTGTTGAAGATCGCAGTCTCCAAAGTGCCACGCTGAGTTCAAGAGGAACACAACCAGCATGAGTGCTGGCGCGATGTACCACGCAAGCACAACAAGTGCAATTCCTGTCAGGTAGAACACCACTTCGCGAATACTGCTTGATGTTGCGCCGATGATGTGCAGGTCAAGCGCACCATGCGGAATGCCGAGTAATGCTATCGATGCGATGATGAGCGGGGTAATCATACCGCCGCCATACATGCTAAGCAGCAGGGCGAGCAGCCAGGTCGAAAGCGCAACTATCGACGGAAGATGGCGCGAAGAAACGGGTTCCATGGTAAAGTCCAAAACAATCGTAGTTCTTCACGAAGTGATGTCTGTTCATCGAGAAAACGTAGGATCACCTCAACGGGGTTTCTGTCAAACAGCGTCCAGAGAATCGTCGATACGTGCTGCGGCTCATCACGAATGATCCTGAGTAGCAGACGGTCGTACCAATCAAAGCGTCGATGTGCCCTCTGCGGCGCTGTCCACTGACCTGTTGCATCATACAGATCGAGCATCTGTTCGGCGTCTCGTATACATCGTGCAACGGTATAGCCTGTTGTTGGTTTCGTTAGACCAGCACTTGAACCGATCGAGATCCAGTTGCTACCGCGTGAGCGATTAGGGATGGCATCGCACATTGGTATTGAACCTGTCTCGGTCGATATCACTTCGTACGACGGACAGGACAGAATGTCGTCGATGTAGATGCGAAGTCGCTGTTCGTATTCTGCTGTGTTCCATACCTCAGCAGAAAACACAGTGCATTCCACGAGTGCTTCGTTGACAGCGTAGGGAAGAACATAGATGAAGCACACACCTTGCTGTTGATCAGTGCGAAAGTCCATCATCGTCATTACGTCGGGATCAAACACAGCGTTTGTTGTGCGTATGCGCCACCCCAAGAAGTGCTGTTGCAGTGCAACTGTAGACCGACGATGGAAGTGTTTAGCTGGTCGACTATCGAGGGAGACATCACACGTTGCGCTGGGCTCATGGACGTTTGCGCAGGTGCGACGAATTGGTACAACACATTCAACAGCAGAGCGAATGGACTGTGCGCTGTAGTGCTGATAGGAAAGCGACGTGAGCTCGCGTGTCATCGTCGCATTCCTGTATCCAAAGCGAAGCGTCTTCCACTCGGCTATGAGCGCATCGCTTAGCATTGGGAGCGGACCTCCCCATACGCAGAGGTTGCGATCGGGTGCGTGTTCGCTTGGATCTACCATCATCACATCAAGGTTCGAAGAACCATACCGCTGAGCGGCTACAAGGGCATAGAGGTGTGCTGCCACACCACCACCCATGAAGAATATCGACGTGCGCCCCATCACCTGGCTACAACATACCCTTGCGGAGGGAATATCGTATGGCCGGTCTGGTAGATGTCTACCGAAGGTACGCTGACGTTGAGGTTACAGACTCAACGATGATCTCGGATCCCTTGCGAACGATGAACTCACTGAGTCCTTGGTCACCATACTGACCATTCCAATCATACGTGTAGCCGAGACGTGTCCATGGTGCAGACTTCGGGTAGTAGGAATAGATAATGCTAGCGTTGAACCATGCGCGGTATGCTGAATCGACTCCGGCGGTAAGCTCTGGACCAGCTGACGCATCATCGATCTCTGGATCGCCAGCCGGACGGAACACATCCTGCGGTCGAACCCATACAGTGAGAAACGCCGTCTTCTTACGTCCAGGCGAAAGACCAAGCAACTGCTCTAAGCGGAGCACGGTATCGGTGCGATTGTCATAACGCGTCTTCCACCATGAACGAAGTTCTGGTACGGCAGTGACCCACATATCATACTTCGATGCAGCTGTCTGTCCAGCGGTGTAGTTCGTATCCCAAGCTGTCCAGATGGTTACCAACACGCGCCGCTCAGTGCCGAAGGACTTCCATACTGTATTAGGGTTGTCTTCGCGAAGTGCGACGAGATTTGATGAGCGTTCGGCATCGTCCGCAACCATTGCATCAATGATTGCAGCTACATACTTCTCTTCGTTGGTTCGCTCGGGTACAGGAGCAACGTCGCTTGTGCAGCTGCTCAGAGAAAACAGAACGAATAGGACGATACCAGTGTACGAGATGGCTTTCATGTGTGATTGGCTGATCATGTTGCGGATACTCGTCTAGAGCGTGAAATCAATGCTTAGTGCAGCTTCTGTTCGTTGGTGGGCATCTGGATTGGTTTCAATAAGCGATTGCTGATTGAACGTCGTAAGGTATCGAACATCAATTCTTGCCATGGCCCACGAAAGCGGCTTGTAGGCAATTGTTGCTGTTGCACCGCCGGCTGAGAGCGTCCTGTAGGGCAAGTCGTTCAGGAACCGGTCATCTGCTAGGATACCATGTGGATCTACGACAAACTCGGCACGAGCACCGAGCATGACCATCGGTGCTATGTCGTAGTACAAGCCTGCAAAGCCGGAGACCATTGCTTGTCCGGTTGCCTGACCATCAGGGACTTCGACCGCGTAGTTGAGCTCACCCAGAATATGAACGTCGGGAAGCTCTATTGTGGCTGCTACGTTGAGGTAGATCTGACTTTTATCGAGCTGATTGATCGTTTCTCGACTGAAGAACACGTTGCCGAAGAGTGTTACGGATGAGTCCTTTGTCCATGTGATACCCGAGGTAAGAGCAGGCATTCCTTCTTCAAGTAAGTAGCCGTTGAATGACGTGACAACATCAGCCTGAAACTCAACGGTGGATGAAATGTCATATCGCAACTTCACACCGCCAAAGTAGTTCGGATCGAAAAAGCCCGGAAGCGAAATGATGCCACTGTGATTCTCTGACAGAATCATTGATTCGATACCGAGGTGTGATGAGAATGCACCTACTTCGATGTGGAGATCTTGAGTGACATGCACACCGACGTATGCTTCTTGTAGCCAATACATGTCGTTCATCCACGACGTGCGAGCATAGTCACCCTCTTGTAGTGTAAGAGCTGCATACACGGCATCATACCGTCCGCGTATAGAGCCAGATATGATGTTGAGATGGATTCCGTCTCTCGGCGCAGACCCAACAAGGTCGTGAACGCCGATAGATGTCGAGATGTTCGAGTATCGAGCTGCATACACCCCGAGGCTGGCATCTAATTCGATCCACCGTGTGGTGCTGTCCTCATCATGGATTCCTAACGCATGTGCCGTTACGCAACACAAGCAGACAGCTGCTATGATGACGAGTATGTGCTTCACAATGACTTATCGCGCGAGAAAGAGAGTGGCTGATGCAATTCCTTGCTGCGAGTACACTGTTACAACGTACATGCCGCGAGCAAGATGATCTGATGTGATAACGCTTGTACCACGCCATTCGTGGTCAGATCTGCGCTCGTATGCTGAACACACACCTGATGCAACTACACGTCCCTGCATGGTCGACACAACGATGTCTGTTGGAGTGTTTGTTGATCCATCGACTGTAACATCAATCACTCCATTGAATGACTCTGCAGTTACACGAAGCGGCGTCCAACGTCGTACCAAACGCAGTGGCAAGCCACATGCCCGCGTTACTATCACGCGCTCATCAGGCGGCCAAGTGCACGAGGGAATGCTATCAGGAAAGCTTACTGACGTTGTTTGACGTATGACCGATATTGTGTCTTGATGTAGAAGTCCAAGCAGGGGAATAGCAGTTGACGATGTTGAAGGGAGTGATACGATGATCATCGTCGTATCAGCTGCACGGCGTTCAACACGTACGCTAACAGATGAATCAAAGCGCATGGAATCGATCAACGGAAGAAGGCTTGAACCAACAACCGTGATTGTGTGCGTAATGATGACAGGGCATCGTGATGACGTATCACGAGACAGTATCATCAATGTGTCGATGTCGCCAATAGCCAATTCAGTTGCACTAGATATCTGATGTGTCGAGACACGCGCACACAACGGCACGATGATGCCAGGTTCGCCGGGCCGTGCGTTGAAGGTCGCTCCTGGACCTCCATTTACGCCCGATATGCCGCCGCTTCGCTCAACGCGTAGTGTGCTATCGGCACGTTGGAGAGCTGAAGGCTCCACGAGCAGACGTCCACCACCACCTCCACCTCCGGGACCATGACCACCGGCGCAATTGCCGCCCTGGCCACCGCGAAGCGAGGCGTTGAGTTGGGCAGCGATCGTGCAGACATCCACGACGATTGTTCCGCCGGCTCCGCCCCCACCCCCACCGTCATTCGCTGCTGCACGAGAGTTGTTCTCTCCATCGGCAACAACGCGAACCGTATCACCTTCGATGCGTGGTGCATGGAGAACAACGATGCCTCCACCGGCAACTCCATCAGTACCAACACTATTGTTCTGATGCCCTCCACCGCCACCACCACCGAAGACAAATCGGTCGAAGGTCGTGTCACGAATTGCGCAGCCAGGCATGCCATGCATTCCGAGCGGAAGACCACAGCTCCATTGGTCGCCACCACGTCCGCCGGCTCCTCCGTTGCCCCCTCCACCACCGCCAGCATTATGCGCATCTCCACCGCCACCGCCAGATGCCCATGAGATGTGACCAGATATGCATTGTGGATCGGGAACAACGATTGATTCGCCCTTCTCTGCTGTTCGACCACTCTGCGCGGGATCACATGCCTGTGTGAGCGAGCACGAACCACCATCAGCCGAGCGCCGTCCGCCACGATGTCCACGAGCTGATACATCAACTCGTCCGCTGTCGAAGATGATTACCTGTGATGCGTGCAACTCAATCACGCCACCACGACGACCATTCCAAGGCTCACACGTGAGGACAGAATCAACTGTTATCGTATCAGCACGAATTGGAAGCACAAGCTGGTACACTGCCGTGGGATCTATCGCTACGCGCACGCGAGGTCGAAGAATAACAGCGGAGTCGGCGCGTGATTGAATGGTCACGGGTATGCGCGTACCCACCAGACCAAGAACATTGACGACAGGGATCACTGCGCTATCAAGAACCGTCCGGACTTGCATGCAATACAGCACAGCGTCAGTTGTTGAGTCGGGAAGTGTTGAATCGACAACTGCGCGGATGTAGATCGAGCTCGGTGCATCAACGATGCGAATGGGCACGCAAGTACGGACGAGACCTCGCACGCGGCGATGCGTCGAGGTTGTATCCGACTGTGCAGTGCACATCATGATGTTCGCCAAAACGAACATCACAGTGATTGCCAGTCTGCTATGGGAGATGCGGATCACGATATCGGAGATCTCGAGGAAGAAGTGTGTCAGTCAACGTCAACAGAAAGGCGATGATGTCTTTGCGCTGGGAATCATTTAGCGTCCCTATGTCAGAAATGCGTTGATCGGCATACGCTGCATGCATCGATGGCGTACCGTAATACTCCAACACATCGCGCAGTCGACGAAACCGTCCGTCGTGCATGTAGGGATAGGTGATAGCAACATTTCGGAGCGACGGTACGCGGAAACGGTAGCGGTCCTCCTCTTGTTGCGTCACGCGATACCGTCCAACGTCAGGCATTAATGTGTCGAGTGGTAGACCATTACTCGTGTAAGCATTGCTCATGAACGTGGGTTCGGTGTGACACCCAGCGCATAGCTTGCGAAACAGCGCAAGTCCACGCTGTTCATGCTCGGCAAACATAATCTTGCCATCACGCATCGCATCGTATCGCGAAGACGTGCTCGTGATCGATCCCGTGAAGGCAGCTAGTGCATCAAGTATGCGGGGAATCGTAATCTTCTTGTCTGCATACAGCGCAGCAGCGAATTGCTGATACCGAGGCGATGCGGCAATGCGTCGTAAGACCTCGGGAAGTGAGGATCCCATCTCTGCATGACCTGTAAGTGGGTTGACCGACTGCATTGCGAGATTCTCGAATGCGCCATCCCACATAAAAGAGGTTTGCTGATGAAGGTTCTGCAACGCTGGTACGTTTCGCGTACCAATACGTCCATACACACCATGGCTTACTGCATGATCCACATGTGCAAACGCTGCAAATTGTTGATGACACGTCCCGCAGCTTGTGGAGCTATCTGCTGATAGTTCAGGATCGTAAAACAGATAGCGACCGAACTCACGCAGTGAATCAACCTTCCGCACCGCATCAACGTCCTGCGTCGACAAGCTCGATTGCGCAAGAAGTGCTGCGACGAGAACACCAGCAATCGTGATTGACCAACTAGCGATTCGCACGGAACGCACTCGAAATGGAATTCATCAAAGGTGCTGCCGAGCGCACGTCGGTTACCGTTGGTTGTTTTGCAACGTCTACGCCACTCGCATCAAGCCATGCTCCTACGTCAAACATTACATCAACCGCGATGTCGTGAGTTGTCATCACAAGTGGACGTTTGAACTCAAGCGTAACCCATCGAGTATTCTGATGTGGGTGAGCAAACCCACCTAGGTGATACTCGAGGCGATTCTTGGGGTGCTGCGAAGAGGGGCTAGCCCCCTCCACTTTCACAAAGATGAAACCTGTTGCCCAGGTCCAATACATCCCATTCAGTGGATCGAGTACCCCCTCGAGCGGCCCTCCCGTGTTGTGGATGCTGTCGACGCCGACCATGAAGGTTAGACGAGTATACGTGCCCTCGGGGATGTTGCGCAGAGCAATCAGTCCCGACGTGGAATCCTCTGCATCGATCAGCACGTGATCAGCTAAGATGTGGCGCGTCCCTGTACGGCCCTCCAGTGTGACGTGGCCGATATAGTACTTCACTGTCGAGAGTGTGAATCGCTGTCCACGGCTGGATACATAGGATGTGGTGTCCAGCGCACAAGGTTTCCCATACACGGACGTGCGGAATGCCAGATTGACGCTGCGGCCCTGCCCCTGTGCTGGTTGTCCTACTGCAAGGACTCCGAGAAGCACGCAGAAACCGACCGTGATGTGTCGAGTCCACATCGTTCTACCCCCGTAAGAATGCGCAACCCCTGGGTCCCTGTGGGTATTGCCGCCCAAACATACGCGATTCTTGCTGGCATACGACATCGTTTTACCCGGGTTTAGGGGGCGATCAGGCGGTAGGGTGATTTTTTGTTTTGATGGCATTATGCTTTGGTTATTTTGACGGGCGCGTTGAGGTGCTGGGACCACCAAAGCAGCGCACAGCATTGACATCGAAGTACACGAGATACAACGGGGACACACCAAACGTCGGGAGCGCTTCGGCGCACACTTACATTCAGAAGAAAAGTCCACTCTTTTTCATCCACTCTTCAGTGCAGGAGTATGAAACACTTTTTCTCTCTGGTTCTGGTTCTTTGCATGGCGGTTGTGGTGACCGTCGCACAGGACAGAACAATTAAGGGAACGGTCACAGACAGTGACGGTTCTGCAATCGCCGGAGCTACCATCCAGCTAAAGGGCACAAAAGGCGGTGCCTACTCAAAGAAGGATGGGTCGTACACAATCAAGGCTAGCAACGGTGCTACTCTTGTCTTCCGATCAATCGGAAAGCTGGTGAAGGAAGTCGTTCTCGGGACAAGTGACGTCGTCAATGTCACGATGGAAAACGACAAGAGCACAGAGTCGGAAGTAGTTGTAACTGCTATCGGTCTCGATCGCTCGAAGAAGTCGCTGGGTTACGCAACCCAAGAAATCAAGAGCGACGAAATCATTAACTCTCGCGAGACGAACATCGTGAACTCCCTCGCATCCCGCGTAGCTGGTGTTCAGGTGAACAGCTCGACGGGTGTTCCTGGTGCTTCGTCATACATCCGCATCCGCGGTTCGGCCTCGCTTACGGGTAATAACCAGCCATTGTTCGTCGTTGACGGTATTCCGATCGACAACTCGCAGGTGGCATCGGATAATACTGTTGCCTCGGTCGCATACTCGAACCGTGCGATGGATATCGACCCAAACAATATCGAGAGCATGAACGTCCTGAAGGGACCAGCCGCTACGGCGCTCTATGGTATTCGTGCTGCTGGTGGTGCGATCATCATCACGACGAAGAAGGGTAAGGCAACAGAGGGTGGCAAGATCAATGTCAACGTCTCTGGCTCATGGGCCTTCGACCAAGTCAACAAGCTTCCTGAGCTGCAGAACCAGTACTCACAAGGTGCTGGAGGTCGATATGCATTCAGCACTGGCGCATCGCGCTCGTGGGGTGCTAAGATCGATACCCTCTTCTATGATGGTAACGCGAGCTACAAGTGGGACCGTCGTGGTGCCATTGTTGGTAAGTCAAACCCAAATGCAAAGACGCAGGTTACAGCGATTGACAACTACGACTCGTTCTTCCGTACGGGTCTTACACAGAATCAATCGGTAACACTCTCGGGTGGTAGCTCAACAGCAAACTTCCTGTTGTCGTTCTCGAACCTTGTTGCTGACGGTGTTGTGCCTAATTCTACATGGGCACGTCGCAACCTGAAGCTCAGCAGCAGTGCGGTTATCGCACCAAACCTCACAGCTTCGGCAAACATCAACTACGCAAACTCTGGTGGTACACGTATCCAGCAGGGCTCAAACGTATCTGGTGTAATGCTTGCGCTCGTCCGTACACCGCCAACATTCGATAATGCGAATGGCTATGGCAAGGACGCTGTGAACACGCCAGGCGCATACATGTTTGCGGATGGAACACAGCGCACATACCGTGCAGGTGCTGGATACGACAATCCGTTCTTCACAGTCAACGAGAACCCATTCACAGATAACGTGAATCGCGTGTTCGGTAATATCCAACTCGACTGGGGTATCACAAAGGGTCTCGACCTGATGTACCGCCTCGGTATGGATTATTACAACGACCGTCGTGAGCAGTTCTTCGCAAAGAACGCTCGCGCATTCCCATCAGGTCGCAATTTCACCGATGAGAACAACCTCACAGACATTACGTCGGACCTCATCCTGACGTACAATGTGGATCTCACGGATGACATTCATCTTCAGGCACTTGCTGGACAGAACTTGTACTCGAATAACTTCGCGTTCAACTATGTGCAGCGTGATGGTGCAGGCGCTCTTGGTCAGCCACCTCCCCCACTCTATGCCACAACAATTGCCTCGTCGAACAACACAGGCAAGCGCACGATGGCGTACTATGGCGATATCCGCCTCGATTACCGTAATGCGCTCTTCTTGAACATCACGGGTCGTAATGAGTGGTCAACAACGCTTCCAGAAGCAAACAACTCGTTCTTCTACCCATCGGTATCTGCAGCAGCAGTTCTTACGGAACTTCTTCCTAGCATGAAGAGCGATGCTCTCAGCTACTTGAAAGTCCGCGCGAACCTTGCTACAGTTGGTAAGGATGCTCCATTCGGTGGAACAATCACTGGTTACTCACGCGGTGGTTTTTCTGACGGTTGGACGAATGGTATCACATTCCCATTCTCGAGTGTGATCGGTCTGAGCCGCAACGACCTGCTTGCTAACCCAGATCTCAAGCCAGAGTCAACTACATCGTATGAGTTGGGCTTCGACGCTGCCTTCCTTGATGGCCGCATCACACTCGACTTCAACTACTACTATCAACTGTCGGACAACCAGATCTTCGCAGTGCCAATCGCTTCGTCAAGCGGTTACAGCTCACAGCTGAAGAACGCAGGTTCGATGAGCAACAGTGGTATCGAAGCTGTTCTTGGTATCACACCGATCCAGACAGCAGACTTCAGCTGGAACATGCTCTTCAACTTCACACGTAACGTGAACAAGGTTGAGAAACTTGCTCCTGGTGTTGACAACATCTTCCTCGGTGGTTTCGTTGGTTCATCGGTGCGCGCAGTTGAAGGTCAGCCATACGGCTCGATCTACGGCTTCGGCTGGGCACGTGACGAAAAGGGTAACGTGCTGATCGACGACGATCCGAACTCGGACAACTACGGCTACCCGATCCTCGATCCAGAAGAGAAGTCATTCGGAAACTTCAACCCAGACTTCCTTCTCGGTATTCGCAACACATTCACATGGAAGGGCCTGAGCCTTGGTATCCAACTTGACATTCGTCAAGGCGGTGTGATGTGGAACGGTACACGTGGCGCTCTGTACTTCTTCGGTACACACAAGGAAACAGAGAATCGCGAAGGCACAAAGGTCTTCACAGGTGTCAAGGCTTCGAATGGCGCAGTTAACGACATTGAAGCTGCATACGGTGAAGGTTGGTTGTCGCTGGGTAACGGTAACGGCTTCTTCGGTAGCAACACTGAAGACTTCATTGAGGATGCAAGCTGGATTCGTTTGCGCGAGGTCACACTCTCGTACACGATCCCAACAGAGATCATGGCATCGACACCATTCAGCGGACTTACGATTGCCTTCACAGGTCGTAACCTCTGGCTGAGCACTCCATACAAGGGCGTCGATCCAGAAACATCGCTTCTCGGTGCAGCAAGTGGTCAAGGTCTTGACTACTTCAACATGCCTGGCACAAAGAGCTATGTCTTCTCGTTCAACCTCAATTTCTAATCACCCGTACCGAAGAAACATTTCAGGACATAAAACCATGAGAAAACTTATTTCCATTGGGCTTTGCTCCGCGTTTCTCGCTGTCTTTACGGCGTGTAACTGGATCGATCCAGAGCTCAATGTTGACCCTAATCAACCAGCTACTGCGGCCTACAACCTTGTACTTCCAGTGGCTCAAGCATCATCAGCGTACGTTCAAGGGGGCGACCTCGGCCGATATGCAAGCGTTCTTACGCAGCACAACATCGGTCTGGATCGTCAGCACTTGGGCATCTATAACTACCAGTTCACAGAATCTGATGTGAACAATGCATGGGAAGGTATTTACTCTGGACCACTCAGCGATCTCAAGATCCTGATGGATCGTGCAGAGGCAGATGG
>JAURNF010000174.1 GCA_030830285.1 Candidatus Kapaibacterium sp. | reverse complement strand
GAACAGTACGATTACGATTACCGTGCCGTTCACCGTCTTATCGGACGCAGAGGCGATGCGCTACTTCATGCTTGATGTATCCCGCAGTGTGAACAACAACGGAAACATCACGCGATTCCAGCGCTTGTGGGAGATTAAGCTCGGGGCTCGACTGCCTTAAGCGAGTTCCTTCAGCAACTCGCGAGCGATCACGATGTGCTGAATCTCACTTGTACCTTCGTAGATCTCTGTGATCTTCGCATCGCGCAAATAGCGCTCGACGAGATACTCGCGCACGTAACCGTAACCACCGTGAACCTGGATTGCCTCGAGAGCGCAGTGAACTGCCGTCTGTGAGGCGAGCAGCTTCGCTTGTGCAGCCGCCTTGATGTAGTTCTTGTGCTGATCCTTAAGGATAGCCGCCTTGTACACGAGCAGACGTGCCGCCTCGAGACGTGTCGACATATCAGCTATCTTCATTTGAATTGCTTGGAGATCCGCAATTGGCTTGCCGAATGCCTTACGCTGTGTTGAGTATACAAGTGCAGCCTCAAACGCACCCTTCGCGATTCCAAGTGCTTGCGCAGCGATGCCAATGCGTCCACCGTTGAGGGATTCCATCGCAATCTTAAAACCTGTGCCAACGCCACCGAGTACCTGATCGTCTGGAACGAACACATTCGTCAGACCAATCGAGCAGGTGTCGCTCGAACGAATGCCCAACTTGTCTTCCTTCAGGCCTGGCTCAAAACCTGGCGTGTTGCGATCAATGATGAAACACGAAATACCCTTGTGACGCAACTCACGATTGGTTTGCGCCATCACCAGGTAGGTGCTAGCTGTTGTGCCGTTTGTGATCCAGTTCTTTGTGCCGTTGAGGATCCATCCACCGTCAACCTTCTCGGCAGTTGTGTGCTGCGATGTTGCGTCGGATCCAGCTTCTGGTTCTGACAGACAGAACGCTCCGTGAATCTCTCCAGTCGCGAGCGGCTTCAACCAACGCTCCTTCTGTGCATCTGTTCCGTATGTGTCGATGCCCCAGCAAACGAGTGAGTTGTTTACTGACATGACGACGCCGACGGATGCATCAACGGCGGAGATCTCTTCCATTGCGAGCACATAGCTCATGGCATCCAATCCTGAGCCGCCCCATTGCGGATCGATCATCATGCCCATGAATCCAAGCTCACCCATCTTCTTTACGATGTCGGTCGGGAAGACGCCGGCCTTATCGCGTTCGATCGATGAAGGTGCAACTTCCTCACGCGCAAATTGGCGTGCGGTATCGCGGATCATTTCATGAGTCTCAGAGAGCTGGAGCGTGAACATGTCGCAAGCCTGTCAATAAGTCGATGAGTAGAATGGGCGCAAAATTACGAAACACCGCAGTGTGAAGTAGAGTTCACGCAAGGTGAGTTATGCACGTGCTATCGTGCCGAGGACGGCGCTCCGTTGAGCACCCGTCACACTTGGAAGATTGCCTGGGAGATCCTCGAGGGTGAGCCAACCGAGATAGGCGAACGCCATGGCTTCCTTCGCCTGAGCGTGGGGGTATTCAGAGAGCGTCAGATTGAGTCCAGCCTCGGCACAGTGATGCGCCAAGCGCTCCATCAGATACGTGTTGCGCACGCCCCCTCCAGCAGCAACAATCGATGCTGTGGTTGGTGCATAGCGTCGAATGTGGTCTGCAATTGACCATGCCGTAAGTTCTGTCATCGTTGTAACGACGTCTTCGAGGGGGGCAGATGGGTGAGCGAATCGCGTGATGAGGCGGCGTGCCTCAGCCTCGGAGAACATCTCACGTCCTGTAGATTTCGGTGGTTCGGCTGCGAAGTAGGGCATACGAGTCATCTCCTCGAAGAAGGGCTTCATCACAACACCTGCGCGAGCCGTTGCGCCATTGGAATCGTAGGACATTCCAAACGTGATGCGCGAAGCAGCATCGATCCACACATTTCCGGGTCCGGTATCAAATGCCCGAATTGCATAATGCTCCGCATGCGCGGGCAGGATCGTGATGTTGGCCATACCCCCAATGTTCAGCGCCACCACATCATGGTCGTTGGCGAGTGTTGCTGCATCGAAGATCGGAACGAGGGGAGCCCCTTGTCCGCCGAGCGCAACATCAGCATCACGAAAGTTCGAGATGACTGGCAGATTGATAAGTGCAGAGAGCGCCGGACCCGATGCTGCCTGCCATGTTGATACAGGCGGGTTGTGCCAAAGGGTCTGTCCGTGGATCGCGACCGCTTCGATTGCATGCGATGTGACGAGCTCGCTCAGTGCTGCTGCGTAATCACGTGCCAGAGCAAACGGAATGTCACTCAACGCCTCCATTGTGGCCTGCTCGGATACAGCGGCGCGAATCATCGCGATCGTCTCGTCTGCGTAGGGATGCGTCGAAAATGCAACAAGGGAGATCGCGTGGCGGTCTCCCTTGTGTTGAATGTCGCATACAGCTACGTCGATCGCATCGAGCGACGTGCCCGTCATGATTCCGGCAACGAGCATTACGGTGTTACGATGAGGTCAGAACGACGCACATCGCCCGTGTCCTTGCCGAGATTGATCAGCTGTGGCTTTGAACGATCAACCTTCTCTTGGATGTACATAAGGGCCTTCATGAGCGCTTCTGGACGTGGCGGGCAACCCGACACGTAGGCGTCGACAGGAAGGAACTGATCGATACCCTGCACAACAGGGTATGAGCGGAACATACCGCCCGTAGATGTGCACACGCCCATGGCGATGCACCACTTTGGATCAGGCATTTGATCCCATACCTTCTTCACGACCCATGCCATCTTGTACGTCACCGTACCAGCAACGATCATGAGGTCGGCCTGACGTGGTGAGAACGAGAAGCGTTCTGAACCAAATCGTGACGAATCAGCACGGGGACCACCAAAGGCCATCATCTCAATAGCGCAGCATGAGATACCCATCGGCATCGGCCATAGGGAATTCTTCTGAGCCCATGTGACAAGGGATTCGACTGTTGTGGTAACAAAACCGTCGCGCGCGATTTGCTCGTTCAATCCCATCGGAGAGCACCTTTCTTAATTACGTAGAGGTAGCCACTGAACAGAAGTACCATGAAGAGGACCATGGCTGCAAGACCATACCCACCGAGCTCGCGCATTTGCACAGCCCACGGATACATGAACACGATTTCGATGTCGAACAGAATGAACATCATCGCCACGAGATAGAACTTCACCGTGAAGCGCTCGCGAGCTGTCTTCACTGGCTCCATACCGGATTCGTAGGTAGAGAGCTTGGCACGTGTGCTTTTACGCGGTCCGAGAAATTCAGCCGCGAAAATGTTCGTCAGACCGAAAATGATACCAATGACGATCATGATCATCAGTGGTACGTAGTTGACAACGGTTGGAGCTTGTTCCATGGCGCGTGTATTGGTTGATGACGACAACAAAGATACAATCCGCACAGGTTCCATCCAGCGCTGTCCGTAACTTCGTGCATGACCTCAGTGTTCGCCCTCGAATGTCCACCTGTAGCCACCTGGTGCTACATGGTAAGCTCGCCCAGCACCGGCACGGCCTACGTGGTCGATGCGCCGTTTCAATCGGCTGCAACGGTCATGGCCGAAGCACAGCGCCTGGGTGTGCGGATCACGGATATCCTCTTGACGCATACGCACTGGGATCATACGGCCGATTGTGCCGAGCTCCAGCGTGCCACAGGTGCTCGCGTGGTGGTCCATCAGGCGGATCTCTACCGGCTTACTGACCCAATGAAGCACACCATCTGGCCGCTCCCATTCACGATCGATCCCGTTGACGAGGTCGAGTGCATCACCAATGCCACGACGCTTGTAACGCCGAGCGGCGCTGGCTCGCTCCGCGTGCTGCACACTCCGGGACACACCGAGGGCGGTGTATGTTTCGTCGATGATGCCACACGGCGCGTGTTTGCCGGAGACACCCTGTTTGCTGGCAGCATCGGACGTGTTGATTTGCCAGGGGGCGATGAAGAAACTCTGCTGCAATCAATCCGCAACGTGCTCTTTCTTCTTGACGACGACTACCAAGTTTTCCCTGGTCATGGACCAACAACTACCATCGGTCACGAGCGCCGCACGAACCCATTTGTGGGAGAGGGAACACGATGAAAAACCTTTCATTCTTCCTTCATGAAGTCAGCACCGTTCGTCATCTAGTTTCGCATGGTGCTTTGGTGCTCATCGCATGTGCGCTGACATCGTGCTACTCGTTCCGCGGGGGAAGTGTTCCTGATCACATCGCTACGATTTCGATTGGCTCTGTTATCGATCGTAGTGGATTTGGAGATCCCACGTTTCGCGAGTTCTGTACGGAAACGCTCGTGCGAAGATTCCGAAGCGACAACACCGTTCAGGTAGTTGAAGACAACGGTGATGCCCGGATCTCTACCGTGCTTACTCGTGTACAAGATCAAATTGTCACGATTCAAACAGGCGATCTGGAACGTCAACGTCGCATCGTCGTCGCGGTCGAAGTTGAGTACTTCGATGCGGTGAAAAACAAGGTAGTGTGGAAGAAGACGTTCGAAAATTCCGACGTCTATGATGTTGCCGAGGCAACCGAGGGCAGACGCAGTGCTGCTGATCGTGCCATCCGACGCATCGCCGATGACATTCTCCTTGCGGTTGTCTCCGACTGGTGAGCGGTCTTCTCCCGAAGACATTTCGTTTGCTCTTGTACCACCAGGGTTCAATTCCGTCCATGGAAGACTTCCTCCTCGGCGCCTACTTCCTCTCGCTGTGCGTGCTCTTTGCATTTGGTTTGCACGGCCTTGTGATGATCTACTATTATCACAAGACGCAGAAGATCACCCATAAGGACCCGCCTGTTGCGACAGATGAGCTCCCGCTGGTAACGATCCAGCTGCCGTTCTATAACGAACTGTATGTTGTCGATCGACTGGTCGAAGCAGTGTGCGCGATCGATTACCCAAAGGATCGTCTCGAGATTCAATTGCTCGACGATTCAACAGACGAGACATTCGATCTCTCAAAGAAGCTGGCAGAACGATTCCAGCTCGAGGGATTTGATATCAAGCATATTCATCGCACGAACCGTCAGGGGTACAAGGCGGGTGCACTCAAGGAGGGTCTTGCAGTTGCACGGGGCGAGTACATTGCAATCTTTGATGCAGACTTCGTGCCGCACCCAGACTTCTTGATGAAGACTGTGCCGTATTTCGCAGATCCCGAGATTGGTATGGTGCAGACACGCTGGGAGCACCTCAACGAGGAGTATTCATTCCTCACTCGTGCACAGGCACTCGCGCTTGACGGACATTTTGTGATCGAACAGCAAATCCGTCACAAGGCTGGCTTCTTTATCAACTTCAATGGTACGGGCGGCGTCTGGCGCAAGGCGACGATTATCGACGCAGGCAATTGGCACAGCGATACGCTCGCTGAAGACCTTGATCTCTCGTACCGCGCGCAGCTTAACGGATGGCGTTTTGTCTTCCTCAATGACGTAACATCACCAGCTGAGCTTCCAGCCGATATCAATTCGCTTAAGACACAGCAGTTCCGCTGGACGAAGGGTGCTGTGGAGACTGCCAAGAAGCTTCTCCCGGCGGTATGGCGGAGCAAGCTCACACTCAAGCACAAGCTTGAATGCACCGTGCACCTGACAAGCAACATTGTGTTCCCGTTCATCATGATGGTGGCATTCCTGAATGTGCCGATCGTGATCATTAAGAACGAGGTGGGTGGCTACGATGCGTTCTTCTCGATGATGTCCATCTTCGTTCTGGCGAGCATCTCGACGTTCCTGTTCTATACATACGCACAACGTGCGATTCACCTCGACTGGCAACGCCGCTTGCTCTTGTTCCCAGTCTTCATGGCAGGATCAATGGGTCTGGCCGTCAATAACACACGTGCAGTGTTTGAGGCGCTTGTTGGCCATAAGACAGAGTTTAAGCGTACACCGAAGTACAAGATTGAGGCAAACAACGACGAATGGCGCAAGAAGCGCTACGTACAAAAGAAGATCAGCTGGATCGTTGTCGTAGAACTCGCACTCGCAGCATACTTTGTGTTCGGCATCTTCACATCGATCTCGTATCTCGAGATTGCTGCGATTCCATTCCAGTTGATGTTCCTTATCGGATTCGGCACTGTGGGAACGCTCTCGCTGCGCCACGCACTTGGACGCTAATACGAACACACGGCGTCAGTACATGTAGACACAATCATGGGCCTGCTGGGGTTTTCTTGCCTCAGCGGGCCCTTGTCGTAAGTTTGTGACACTTTCTTTGAACTGGACACATCATGAAACTCGTAACGTATCTCGCACATGGCTCGGAACGTCTTGGAATCCTTGCTGCTGACCGTATCATCGATTGCGCAACAGCTCATACAGCGGCACGCAGTCAGGGTAATGTGCGGCTAGCTTGTGCAGACATGCCATCGGAGATGCTTGGGTTCTTGCGTGCAGGTGAGGACGCAATGCACGATGCTCGCAGCGTGATGTCGTGGTTCCTTGTTGCAGATGCAGCAACGCAGCAGAGCGTTTCTGTGCCGCAAGAGGGAACAGTGTTGTGCTCTCCAGTCCCACACCCAACGTCCATGCGCGATGGCTATGCGTTCCGACAGCACGTGGAAGCTGCACGACGTAACCGCGGTGTTGAGATGATTCCAGAGTTCGACATGATTCCGATCTTCTACTTCACAAACCACCAGGCGGTGTCAGGTCCGGGTGATGTGCATGTACAGGATCTCCATCTCGGAAAGCTCGACTTCGAACTTGAGTGTGCGATTGTCATTGGAAAGCAGGGGCGTAACATCAAGGCAGCTGATGCTGATGCATATGTTGCTGGTCTGATGGTGATGAATGACTGGAGTGCGCGTGACCTGCAGATGCTCGAAATGAAGCTCAACCTCGGTCCGGCCAAGGGCAAGGACTTTGCGACAACGCTGGGTCCGTGGCTGGTAACACTCGACGAACTGGCTGATGTGACAACATCGACACCAGTCGGCAATCAGTACGACCTTGGTATGACGACCGTCATCAACGGAACAGAAGTATCGCGTGGAAATGTCAAGGACATGACGTGGACGTTCGCGCAGATCATCGAGCGCGCATCGTACGGCGTTACGCTGTATCCTGGTGACGTAATCGGCAGCGGAACATGTGGAACTGGATGCTTCCTCGAACTCAACGGCTCAAAGGTATACGATCCAGCATGGTGGTTGAAGCCGGGTGATGTCGTCACATGCAGCATTGATCGCCTCGGCTCGCTCGACAACACGGTTGTGTTGGACAAGGTCGATACGGACCTTACGATGTAATGCAGGCTTAGCGCACAATCGCTACGTGCGCCGTCCGGAACCGTTGATCATCGCCCCACGTGAGCAGATATCTGCCTTGTGGTAACTCTGACGTGTTGATGCGCTCTTGGCTTGCATCCGTCACGTTGCCATGGGCAACGCGTGTACCCTGCATCGAGTACAGCGCCCAGGTAGTTGCGTGCGAATGAGGCTCGCGATCACGAACGATAAGCATTGCGCCATCGATCGTACATGAGAGCGAAGCATGATGCTCTGTAACAGTGGATTCGTCTACGCTGACGGGTACGTCGTATACAAACGTCCCTGTGCCTGCCGCTAGATAGAGTTTGCGCAGGACTGGTTCGAATCGCAATACCCAAGCGTTGCGCAGTGTGTCGTCGAGTTCGTTCTGTCCCCAGACGATGTTATCGAACCGATCCCAGGTTGCTCCACCTGTTGAAGACGAGTAGATCAGGCCATCTCCGACCAACACCGTCGGACGGTTTGAGATCCGGAATCCACCGACAACAACGTTGGTAGGGACGTCCGTAACCTCGACCGACCAGAAGCTGGTGTCTGGAAATCCGACGCGATTCCATGTTGCTCCACCATCGACTGTTGCTAACACGCCGCCATTGTTGCCAAGTGAGTCAGGTGACGTGGCGGACACTACCGCGTATCCAATTCGTGGATCTTCACGAGAGAACACGATCTTCGGAATCTCAGCATCACCCTTGATGCTCGTTGCACCATTGAGCACGGGCACTGGACGCCAAGTGAGGCACCGATCCTCCGACCGAAGAATACGTCCACCCTTTACACCGAGAAAGAACACGTTGCCGCTGTCCGGACGTTGAGCAATCGTGCACAACTGCTGTGTGATGCCGCGTGAGATAACGCTGATGCTATCCCATTTAGCTCCGTTGTCTGTGCTCCGCCAGATTCCATTATTGCTAGAACCGCGTGCCGCGTAGAACGTGCCGGGATTATCATGCGATTCAAGGATGGCCTCGGAGACAAACCACATGCGCCCGTTGCCAGTTGTATCGTTGAGCGCGCGCTTCCATGTAGCTCCGCCATCGGTTGAACGCGTAATGCCATCGAAGGAGAAGCCCCCAGCCAGCATGACGTTTG
>JAURNF010000173.1 GCA_030830285.1 Candidatus Kapaibacterium sp. | reverse complement strand
ATCAAGGCGGCTGCACAAGCGAAGCTGCTCGCCTCACAGACGGCAGTTCACTGCGCTCTCGAGGCAATCCAGGTTCACGGTGGTTACGGTTACGTGCGCGAGTATCTCGTCGAGCGCTACTTGCGCGATGCGAAGATCACAGAGATCTACGAAGGTACAAGTGAGATTCAGCACATCGTGATTGCTCGCGAGTTGCTGAAGGAACTCGCTTAAGGCAGTCGAGCCCCGAGCTTAATCTCCCACAAGCGCTGGAATCGCGTGATGTTTCCATTGTTGTTCACACTGCGGGATACATCAAGCATGAAGTAGCGCATCGCCTCTGCGTCCGATAAGACGGTGAACGGCACGGTAATCGTAATCGTACTGTTCCCTGCGAAGTCACTTATCTGTCCGGTGAGTCGATACGTGACATCGCTCCAGAGCTGACCCGACACGGTGAGCCGTGATTGATTGAGATCCGAGCCGAGGTCAATCTGTGTTGATTGAACTATGCCACCGATGCCTGAGAGAATGTCTCCCAATGCGCTCGTGGCCATGGCTGACATTGCGCCGTTGACTTCACCAACAAGATTGCCCTGTCCGTTCGAGACAAGCTCGTCCTGTGTCTTGTTCAACAGGATGAGCATCAATGCATCACCTGTGATCTTGGCAGAGTCACCCTCTTGTTTCCGATCGCGACGATAGACAGACCACCGCGTTATCGGTTTCTGTTTTGTTCCACTGATGTCTACCTCTACACGGAAGTCTTCTTGCTCGCCACTGTTGAGTGTGCGACGATCACGATATACGGCTTTGAGATCGAGTGAAGGATTCGAGATACCACCGGCGGTAAAGTCAAGCGTGCCACTCGCAAGGAATGGCTTGTAGAACTTATAGGTCGATGTTCCCTCTTTCACACGCACCCGACCTCGAAGGTTCGTACTGTTATCAAGGAATCGGCCCGTGAACACAAGCGGCACCTTCTGATCGACCTGTTCCAAGTCAGCAATGAGAATCTCCATCATGCCGAACACCATCGTCATGATGGTTCGCCCCTTGAGGTAGATGTTAAGGTCGTACCGTAAGAGATCAATAAAGGCCGCAGTGGTCGTCTTCACAACCTGCTCAATCGCTGCCCGGGCAGTTGATGTGGCAGATGTTGTAGAATCAGACGCGAGGCGCATCACGGGTGCAGCAGCGTCGAGTACGCTTGAGTATCTCAGTGACGAATCGGACGCGCGCTGGTATTGAAAGGCGGTGTATCGCGATTTCGTGGTCGAACGTTCCTGGGGGAAGATAATGTCTGCATACAGCACCTGAATGTCGCCTTCGAGCTTTGGCGCATCGAGTTTGCCGTAGAATCGAATCGGATCTAGTCCGTTCACACCAGCTGCGATAATGACGTCGCCAAAGACCTTCGGGCTGCGCGCTTGAGAACCCTTGTTCATCACGAGAATACCAGGTGATCGGACAGTAAAGTCCATGCTCGATACGCTAAGTCCGTCAAAGACAACCACGCCATTTGCATAAGCAATACCGCGTTTGCGATCGCGATCGAGATTGCGCACCACAATTGTATCAAGATGGAGTTCGGATCCATCGAGATGCAACACACCATCTGCGGAATACACGATGTTGGTCGATGACGATAAGAACGTTGCTTTCGCAAACCGTGCGTTACCACCAAGATCAATCTTATCAGGGGTAGTACCCTTGACGGTAATCACACCATCTGCCACGCCTTGAAGACGCTCAATGGCGGGAAGGAATGGTTCGACCGCTGCGAGTGCGAGCTTGTTCGCACGCATATCAATGTCGATGGCTCGATCATCCACGAACCTCTGCTTCACATCACGAAGTCCAAGATCGAGCGGGAGATGGTTGATTGTGAGATCGAGCGTCCGCGACTGTGTACTGAGTGCTGGATTGGCAATGCGCAACCAGCCAGTAATGTCACGATTAACGTGACGTAGTTGAGTGGTGAGTGTACCGATGAGTTCGTCATTGTATCGCACACCGCTTGCCTTCATGTCGAGCGCAAGCTCCGGTTGCTCCCACGTGCCGTTGATGGTAAGCGACAATTCCTCCATGAAGCCATCGAGATAGGTAACTGGATGGCCCTTATCGAGCACGACAAACCGCGGAACATCTGACAAGTTGAAGTTCGTTACAACGATGCGTGTATTCGTTGAAGATGCATTCGATATCTCGCCAGTAGCCGTGATGACTTCTGCCGCTGCACGTTGTACAGCAAAATCATCAATCGCGAGCTTCGCATCACGCACACGTGCCCGCACTGGGCGAAGCGAGCGCCACTCAAGACCACGCGCAGTGTCCACTACTACGTGGAGTGAATCAAACTTCGCATAGGTCGAATCATCAGCCCATCGAATCACACCGCCAACCCCAGCATACATACCATCGACGTCGGCGCGCGCGCTAAGAGTCGTTGCTGTATCGGTTGTTTGCATCGCGACCCGCATGTTCGATACACGAGTGTCATTCACACGGATCGCATCATCACACTGCGCAATGAGACTCAACTGCTCAACACGCGGCGTCATGGTAAGATCCGACAACACAAAGGACATCGAGGCATACGTTGGATCGACTGTTACGCGCAAGGCCGGCGAGATCAACGCAAACTCACGCACTGCAATCGTGTCAATATCAAGTGCGATACGATCCACCGTAGAACGCACTCGTCCTTCAACACGGAGATTCGCAATCAGCGAGAGTGAGTCCAAGAAGAGATTCACAGGTGTTGCATCGCGTAGGCTCACGCGGAATTGCGCGTCCATGTCACGGCCGCGCACACCCATTGACTGAGCCTGTCCGAGATCGGCTGTGATATGGCGCAGTTGATGCTCAACTGCATTGATCGCATTGACTACACTAGCTCCGACAACTTCGATAAATGCAGACGGCAGAAATCTGCCTTCCACCGAGGCCTGGAGGAACTGAGACTGTGCTGACCATGCACGAAGTTCCCCTTCCCGTACACTTGAAAGTCGAAGTGTGAATGGACGTAGCGCTCGGTCTGCAAGTGAAAACTCATCAACACGCGCTGTTGCCACACCGACGATACTGTCAAGCTCAATCCCCTCGCCGTCTAACTCGGCCTTTGTTGTGAGACGCGTTGGGAAGGATTTGTTTCGGAGCAATGACGCGAGGTTGACAGCATTCATTGAAAGACGAAGGGAATACTGCGGATGCTCCACATCTGCAACACTCAATCGTCCGTAGAACCGAACAGTCTGCGCATCCCATACGTCTTCTTCAATCACCGTATCGGTGCGAAACGGCGTAACGTCAATCATCGAAGAATCAATGTCGATAATGCCTGTGCCGTCGGCAGAAACATGTATGTCGAGAGCCTTGATCGGACGTCCCATCGCACGACTACGCTCAAGTTGCACATGGTACGTACCATCGAGGTTTGCAAGCTCTGTTCCTCTACCCTTCAACACAACCCGACCGTTCAGACTTGTTGCAATGCTAGAGTCAGCAAACACGGACAAATCACCATTACTAACCCGCATGTCGAGATCATACCCGAACGCGGGATCGTTCAGCTTCAGTGTCATCCGTCCGTCGACTCGACCAGGAGCGTCTGAGCCGTGAACAACGAAGAACAATGAGTCTGCTGGATATCCACGCAGCGTCACGGTATCGATACGCGTCGTAGTTAGAAATGGCAGTTCCGGCAATGGCACAAACACAAGACGTCGCCGCACGTCAGCGTACTGTGCGTGTGAGTTTACCACGCGTATGTTGAGCAACGGACCCCGATTGCCCGAAAGTTCAGAAAGCGCAACGCTTCCACGAACGATTCCGTCACCTGCCCGTAGCGTAAGATCATCCACTTCAAGCGCATCGCCGCGAAAGGCGACGCGAGCGTCGAGCGCATATTTATCAACGAGTTCGATCTCCGGCACCACATAGGACACCTCTTCACCCGAGACCCGATCCGCTTGGAGTGTAGCCACCACCGGGTGCACAGCAAGAACTGCCGACGAAAGACCATCACGAAGAACATCGACACTATCCAAACGTGCAGAGAGGTCGAGATCGGATCCCGCCGTGCGCAATCGCAAGAACGGAATGTCAAGTCCCGCAGGAGTGATAACTGCAGCGAGTTCGAGATCACGAACATCCAATCCATGTGCTTTACGTTCTCGGAGCGAGAGGTCGTCGATCGAGAACCTATACTCTCGCGTTGGAAGCGACATCCACACGAAGGCATCAAGATTCACATCATCGATCTGTGTGTGCATCACATCAAGGTGGATGCTGTCGACCGCCGCATTTGTGGAGTCGAAGATTGATACAGATCCATCGATCAGTCGCACCTGACGAACCCGTACCACAAGATTTGGTGGTGGTGTCGATGTTGTGTCCGTCGACGGACGAACGATGCGATTCACATTCCACACGCCATCTCGAGAGCGAAGCACCGATATGCGCGGATTACGGATGTCGAGTTGGTTCACTGCAACCGTCTGAGCGAACAGCGCAGCAATGTCATAACTCAGCGAGATTTCATCGGCCTCAAGCACCGTTGTGCCATGTGCGCTGAGCACTGGATGTACGAGCACGATACCACGGAAGATATCGATGCGGAGGTCGTCACATGCAATTGTACCCTCGATCTGGTCGTTAACCAGACGCAGTACCTGGTTGCGCATGATGTCGCGCGCTAGCTGCGTCTGCGCGAACGCGATAATCAACGCAGCAAGAATCACGGCAGCCATCGCAAGACGGTATGACCATGTGAAGCAGAAAACCGCTGCCCTCAGCCACCATGAGCTGTGAGCAACGGTTTCATGCGATGGTTGCTGCTGTTCGATCACTCACCCTGTGCTTTTGAATACCGCGCTTCACCTGCGGCTTGATGAAGCAGTTCCACGTGAACCCACTTCATTCCAGTTGCTGTGACTGCGGTAAGAAGTTCAAGAACGTCTTGACGTGTTACTTCCGAATCGGAGGTGTAGCGGCAGCGGAAATGATCAACCAGAAGAATGTCTGGCAACTCTCCAGGCCACACCTTTGTACCACGATTCGACAACAGCTTAAGTGTAAACGGACCCACTTGTTGTGGCATTGTTGGCAGGCCGACATGCTCTACGAATACGTCAGCGCCAATCAGTGTCCACGTCTCTGAAATTGCCTCTTGTGCTTGTGTCTGCGGAGCCTGTTGCTGTTCGACCACCTTGAGGTCAGATGGAATCGCTCCCAAGTTCGCAATGATGCCATCTGTGAACTCAGAGGTTGATGCAGTACCTCCGAGGTCGCGTGTCTTCACACCAGATGCGAGCGTCGTTGTGAGTGCGTTCTGAATCAGCTCGGCGTGTCCAACCAGCCCCATGTACTGAAGCATCTGGATGCCCGACAAGAGAATAGCTGTTGGGTTTGCGAGCCCCTTACCGGCAATGTCAGGAGCCGATCCGTGAACTGCTTCGAAAACAGCACAGTTCTTCCCGATGTTGCCACCCGGAGCCACACCAAGTCCGCCTACGATACCAGCACACAGGTCGCTGACGATATCGCCATAGAGATTTGGCAGTACGAGAACATCGAACTGCTCTGGACGCGACACCAGCTGCATGCAGCAGTTATCAACGATGATGTCGTTTGATTCAATGTCAGGATACTCGGCAGCTACTTCGCGGAACACATCCAAGAAGAGACCGTCGGTAATCTTGTGAATGTTTGCTTTGTGAACGCACGTGATCTTCTTGCGTCCGAGCTTACGAGCTTCTTCAAACGCATAGCGGATCACGGCCATCGAGCCTGGACGTGTGATGAGCTTCAAGCACTGCGCGACGTTTGGCGTTTGGAAGTGCTCAATGCCAGCGTATGTGTCTTCGACGTTCTCACGAACGATCAGGATATCAACACCAGAAAAACGTGTCTCAACAGCAGGCATGCTCTTGGCGAGACGCACATTTGCGTACAGCTCAAGGCCCTTACGAATCGTAACGTTCACGCTCTTGTGTCCACCACCAACTGGAGTTGTTGTTGGACCCTTCAGTGCGATACGGTTGCGCTTGATGCTAACCATTGTCTCCTGCGGAACGCCGTTGCCAGAACGCTCAATTGCAACGAGTCCAGCTACTGCCTTTTCCCACTGCACGGGAACACGAGCAGATTCGAACACGCGAATCACACTCTCGCAGATTTCTGGTCCAATTCCATCGCCTTCAATCAAGGTTACTGTCGTGTTTGCCATAGCGAATCGTACTCTAGTTCGTGTTGTGAGACAATGTTGATTAGACCATTTCGACGATAACGGCGCTTGCTTCCCCACCACCGATGCAGAGCGTCGCCAGACCGTACTTCTTCCCTTCACGGCGCAGGCCGTGGAGAAGTGTCGTAAGTACGCGCGCACCGCTTGCACCGATTGGATGTCCAAGCGCAACAGCACCACCGAAGGCATTCAGCTTCTCGCGTGGGATACCAAGTTCATTCTTTGCGGCAAGTGCAACCACTGCGAACGCTTCGTTCACTTCGAACAAATCGATGTCATCGAGCTTAAGACCAGCCTTTGCGACAACGTTCTTGATTGCTGTGATTGGCGACGTTGTGAACCACAACGGATCTTGAGCGAATGATGCCTGCGCAACAATGCGAGCCATCGGAACGCATCCATGCGTTGTCAGTGCGCTCTCACTTGCAAGTACCAGGGCCGCTGCACCGTCATTGATCGACGATGAGCTTGCAGCTGTGACCGTGCCGTCCTTCTTGAACGCCGGCTTTAGCGTGGCAACCTTCTCGAACACCACCTTCGACGGCTCTTCATCAGTATCTACGATTACATCGCCCTTACGGCCCTTTACTGTTACCGGCACGATCTCCTCGACGAACCAACCATTCTTCTGCGCCTCTTGTGCGCGCTGATACGATTGGATCGTGTACTCATCCTGCATGTCGCGTGTGATGTTGCATTCCGACGCGCAGAGTTCTGCAGCATCGCCCATGCCGGTTTGATTGTACACGTCCCACAGTCCGTCCCACTGCATGAGGTCGACCATGCGTGCATTACCAAACTTCACGCCCTTGCGTGAGTCGAGCATCGCGTGAGGCGCATTCGTCATCGACTCCTGTCCACCCGCAATCACGATTGTCGCGTCGCCGCCACGAATCGCTTGATCTGCGAGCATAACCGCCTTGAGACCCGATCCGCAGACCTTGTTGATGGTCATCGCAGGAATGCTCTTTGGCAGGCCAGCGTAAATCGTTGCTTGGCGCGCTGGAGCTTGTCCAACCCCACCCGTAAGTACGTTGCCCATGATCACCTCGCTGACGGCATCAGGGGAAATGTTCGCACGCTCGACAGCGGCCTTGATGGCGATTGCGCCCAATTGTGGTGCACTGAGATCTTGCAGCGACCCCAAAAGTGAGCCGATTGGCGTGCGAGCTGCAGAAACGATGTACGTCATGGTCTGGGACTTTCTTGGTGGTAATGCTATATAGAGGGCTACAAAAATACCATTTGTTTGGGTACCGACCGATGCTTGAAATGGGCTCCTCAACGGTAACCGTTGTGGATATCTTCGGCAGAATTATGCCGAAGAATACCCCCATGTCCGTATTTTTGCCAGACTTTATACGCAACGTCTCACATTTCACAGCCCGTTACACGAGAACACCATGAATAAGGGTCGCATCGTTCAGGTTATCGGTCCCGTCATCGACGTGGAATTTTCCGGTGGCCAAATCCCAGCCGTATTGAACGCTCTCACAGTCGATCGTACATCGATCGAGACCGGCGCAAAGGAAGTCCTTGTATGCGAAGTGCAACAGCACCTCGGCGAGGATCGCGTCCGTGCGATCTCAATTGACTCCACCGACGGACTTGTCCGTGGGATGGAAGTAGTTGATACGGGAGCTCCAATCTCTGTTCCTGTTGGACCAGGGGTTCTTGGCCGCCTCATCAACGTCGTCGGTGACGGCATTGATAACAAGGGTGCGATCAAGGGCGACCAGCGTTGGTCTATCCATCGTCCATCGCCGAACTTCGCGACACTCTCGACGCAGAAGGAAATGTTCGAGACAGGCATCAAGGTGATCGACCTTATCGAGCCGTTCACAAAGGGCGGTAAGACTGGTCTCTTCGGTGGTGCTGGTGTGGGCAAGACGGTTATCATCCAGGAGCTCATCCACAACATCGCGAAGCAGCACGGTGGATACTCGGTGTTCGCAGGTGTTGGTGAGCGTACACGTGAAGGCAATGACTTGTATCTCGAAATGACAGAGTCGGGCGTTATCGACAAGACAGCCCTCGTGTTCGGTCAGATGAACGAACCACCAGGCGCTCGCGCTCGTGTTGCGCTTACTGCGCTCACAATGGCTGAGTATTTCCGTGACGAAGAAGGCCGCGACGTGCTCTTGTTCGTCGACAACATCTTCCGCTTCACGCAGGCTGGCTCGGAAGTGTCAGCGCTTCTTGGTCGTATGCCTTCGGCCGTAGGTTACCAGCCGACGCTCGCTACTGAGATGGGTGCTCTGCAAGAGCGTATCGCTTCTACAGACCGTGGTTCGATCACGTCGGTACAGGCTGTGTACGTTCCTGCTGATGACTTGACTGACCCAGCTCCGGCAAATACGTTCTCGCACCTTGACGCTACGACAGTGTTGAGCCGTCAGATCGCCGAGCTCGGTATCTACCCTGCCGTTGATCCACTCGATTCTACGTCCCGAATCCTCGATCCACTTGTCATCGGCGAAGATCACTACAACACGGCAATGCGTGTGAAGAAGATCCTCCAGACGTACAAGGACCTCCAGGACATCATCTCGATCCTTGGTATGGACGAGCTTTCGGACGAAGACAAGCAGACAGTGTACCGCGCTCGTAAGATCCAGCGCTTCTTCTCGCAGCCATTCCACGTTGCTGAGCAGTTCACTGGTTTCGCAGGACGCTATGTGAAGATCAGCGACACGATCGCTGGCTTCAAGGCGATTCTCGATGGTCATGTTGACGATGTCCCTGAAGGCTTCTTCAGCTATAAGGGCACACTCGACGAAGTTATTGAAGCATACAAGAAGTCGCAGAACTAATCATGAGTGAACACGTTCTCAACGTTAGCATTGTCACACCGCAGGCGACGGCCTTCGAAGGTTCAGCACTTGCAGTGAGTGTACCCGGCTCGCAGAGTCCGTTCCAGGTGCTCTACAATCACGCACCAATCATTTCATCGCTCGACATTGGCGTGGTGAAGATTGAAGACGAGAAGAACAACGTGATGTATTACGCTTCACGTGAAGGCTTCGTCGAAGTGATGAAGAATTCTGTGAACATCGTCGTGCAAGAACTTGTGCCTGCTACGTCAATCAATCTTGCTACTGCAGAGCAGCAACTCACAAGCGCTCGTGCCGAAGCAGATGCACATCCGGATCGTGCTCAGCGCGAAGTTCTTCGTCGTGAAGTGCATTGGGCCGAAGCACAGATTCGCGCAGCGAAGCTTGTATCGGGCCAATCATAAGGCGCCAAGACAGATCTCGACAACTGAAACCCTGATTGTGTTT
>JAURNF010000172.1 GCA_030830285.1 Candidatus Kapaibacterium sp. | reverse complement strand
GGCGGTAAGGGTTCAGACACACACAAGGCAGCCGTTGTGGGCGACACCGTCGGTGATCCGTTCAAGGATACATCGGGTCCGGCCCTAAACATCCTCATCAAGCTCATGGCCATCATCTCGCTCGTGTTCGCAGGTGCGTTCGCGACCAACGGTGGCATCTTGTTGAAGATGTTCAAGTAAGCCGTCGGCTACGAAGCTCATTCTACGAGCCGCTCATTCTTCCGGGGATGAGCGGCTCGTTTCGTTTGTGCGTAGTTTCCCGCGTCATCAACGAACTGCTGGTGGTGCAATGAATCGTCGGTTGATTATATCGCTCTTGATGCTTGTCTCTGCCGTATCATCCCTCGTTGCCGCGCCGTATTTCGAGGGCAGCATGCGCATCACGTTTCGCGATAGTGTACGTGGACGCGACATTCCAGTGACGATCATCTATCCGGCCGATGGAGCGAGTGGTGTTAGCAAGCCACTGGTTGGCACATCCACCAATACGATCCCAACTTTCAAGGTAGTGGTGATGGGACACGGGTATCAGATGCCCGTAACTGCGTATCGATCGTTCGCGACGAACATCTGCTCGAACTTCCAGAACACCATTGTGATTCTTCCCGAGTCGGGCGCTGAGTTGTTCCCGAATCATGGAGATTTCGCCGCCGACATGGTATCATGCGTGAGATACCTCCAACGAGAAAACCTTAGGGTTGGATCGATATGGTATGGGCATGTCTCCCCCACGACGATAGTTGCGGGACATTCGATGGGCGGAGGCGCTGCGTTTCTTGCAGCGCGCACGATTGAGCAGGACGCCGACCTTGTCCTTGCCTCAGTCATCGCATTGGCACCAGCAGAGACAAATCCCAGCTCGAAGCAAGCCGCGCGGAGTGTCACGGCACCAACACTCGTTCTTGCAGGCGGACGTGATTGCGTCACACCACTTGCAGGCACGGTACAGCCGATCTACGACAGTGTGTCGAGCACATGCAAGGATCTCGCACTTATTCCCGGCGGCAGCCACTGTCAGTTCGCTGACGATAATGCCGCATGCTCCCTCGGAGAGTTCACGTGTCGTGCTACCATCGCACGACCAACGCAATTCGAACGAACATTCGCATACGTAAACATGATGTTGCGAGGCAGCGACTCCGTTTCACTGCCAATCATGGATACGCAGATCCAAACCTCGCTGACGGCGCTCACAGAGCGTGACATTCAAGTAACCGCACGAGAAGGATGCATCGGCGACACGATCGTTTTCACGACAACTACGACGAATCCCTACCTGCAGTGGCAACCTGGGAACAAGGATGGTGCTCAATACACACTCATCATCCGTGACACCATCACACGCGTCTCACTTGTCAACACGCAGTGCTTTGGCCAAACCATCGCTAACATTACGATTCGTGGATGGTTGAAACCTACGATTGACATTGTCGGACCGCTCGAGATATGTCCGGATGGCAGTGTCGTGGCACAAGCTCGCGCAACAAACGCTACGCGCATTGTGTGGTCGACGGGAGAGGAAGCCGACAGTATTCGCATTCGCAGTGCGGGGTCCTACACTGCAACGGCCATCGGACGTGGTGGATGTCAGCAATCTGCGAGCATAACAGTTACACAGCTTGTTGTGCCCCCTATCCCGGTTGACATGCAAGGTGACACCGTGTTTTGTAATGGTCTGGGGTCGGTACAACTTCTCATTCGACCAGATGCGCAGCGCTATGAACGCGTCGAGTGGAGCACCGGTACGATTGGCCCGACACTCCGCATTACGGAACCTGGCGAGTACACGCTCTTTGCGCGCGTGATTCCACGTGATCCAAACGATTGCCTCGCGTTCTCTGATACTGTGCACCTTACAATTCGCTCCATTGATGCTCCAGTGCCGAAACTCACGTTTCAGCGCGATACGCTTTGGTCAACACCTGGAGAGTCGTATCTCTGGAGTGTTGATGGCATAGAGATTCAGGGTTGGCGTGAGCGGTACCTTGTCCCAACAACAACTGGCATGTATCGCGTGCGCGTTGGGTATGACACGCGTGGCGCATGCACCAATCAAAGTGAGTCATTCGACGTTCGTCTGACGTCTGTACGCGAACGTCGTCGCTCAGATGTCTATCGCGTCGAGGTGGTAGTCGGCGCTGTCCGCGTAACTGGGTTAGCGCCGCTCGAAGGCGTACGACTCGTCTCGCTGCTAGGAACGCCCGTGGCTTCTGGATTCGCTGATCAGAATGGTCAGCTGGACCTCCCTGTGAATGTTCCGACCGGGATCTACGTGGTTGCTCCAGACTCCCGTCTTGCAAAGCTTGTGCTGTTGCAGCGGTGATTGGATGCCCAGTCACGGACGGTTTTGCCCCTCGACCCTTGCAGATTTCCGAGACGTCCGTATCTTTGTGGGCTTCCTTAGCTCAGCTGGTTAGAGCATCTGACTCTTAATCAGAGGGCCCGGGGTTCGAGTCCCCGAGGGAGCACAGATTATACCCCATCATGTACCAGCGTGATGGGGTTTTTTGTTGTGGCTCAACCGTAACGCGTATCAGAAGCTCATCGAGAGCGTGAAGACCGGATTTGTTGGCGTACCGCCGAGGCCAACAGCGATAGAACCATCAGATGGAAGAATCGGCTCGGCGAGCTTGAAAAGTTCATTGCTCAACAGATGGACGCCACATGCATTTCCTGCACCGATGGCATGACCACCGAGAACATCGGTGAAGTAGTGAACGCCAAGGTTCATACGCGAGAATCCCATCCAGAGTGCGTATCCAACGGAAGGGGCAATCACATACCATTTCGGATACCGTAAGATCAGCGTCGTTGTCATTGCTGCGGTTCCCGTGGTGTGTCCGGATGGGAAGGAGTTCATGTGTGTATCAACTCT
>JAURNF010000171.1 GCA_030830285.1 Candidatus Kapaibacterium sp. | reverse complement strand
TGGGATGTAACGTGTCTCGATAAGTTCACGTGGGTCGAGGTGCAGAACGCCTACGCACAGAAGCTCGGACTTGACATGTCGCGCTTTCATGTGCTCGTGCATGACTTTCTTGATGTTGAGCTAGAGCCAGAGTCGTACGACGTTATCACAAACATTAGCGTCATCGAACACTTCGAGGGACGTCTCGATGAAGTTGCCATGGCCAAGAGCGCACGGCTGCTCAAGCCTGGTGGCATCTACGTGCTTACAACACCGCTCAACGAAGGCTATGCGCGGGACTGGTTTGTGAAGCAGGACGTGTATGGCGAGTCGTACACGTCGGAGCCGGTGTTCTTTCAGCGACACTACGATGTTGCCTCGTTCAACGAACGTATCGTGCAAGCTTCTGGATTGTCAGAGCGTGAGCGTGTGTACTTCGGCGACTACGACGAACCGTTCTTCAACGATCATATCGTCGAACAGCATGGTCTTCGCAAGATTGGCCGCACGCTTCTTCAAATGCAGACAGTGAAGCATGCACTCAAGCATGGAGGCTATCGGGATGTTCCTGTTTCGATGCCTGGAATGAAGATCTACACCTCAGCTGGTGTCTGCGCCGTGTTGACGAAACCGTCACACTAACACGCGCTCGTAGAGATTGATGATGCGTTGTACCGCATCGCTTGGAGCTGGCATTGCCGGTGACATGCTTCCGCGCCGCACATCATCGATGCACTGACGCAACACGCTGGAGAGCGCGCTGCTGTTCGCATTCGAAAACAACCGAGTTCCTTCGGGACGTTGCACGGCGTCGGATGCCACAGCCCAGCGGCCAAGCTCAAGCGCCTCTTGAACAGTCAGTGATGCTCCGCCCTCGGTGCGAGTTGGTCGAACAACCACGTGCGCATCACGAACTAACGGTGCGAGTGGACCCGTGTGATCGCGGAGTATCCAGATCCGTTGATCGTGTGCTGCGAGTGTTTGGATTGCTGACCAGAGCTCTGCATCGACGACATCGCCAATCGAAACGCACACTGCGATATCAGGGTCGGGTATCTCTCGAAGTGCATTCAAGAGTACGTCGATACCATACAGGTCCTCTCCATTGTATCGCACAACTCGTCCCGCGTTTGCAAGAATTCGCACCGAAGCACGGTCCCAGTGGCTCGGACGTGATGCGGGTAGCGACGAAGCAAGCTCCCACGAACTGAGCGGAAGAGCCGATGGAATGATGCGTGTGCGCTTGTGGTATACACCCAGTCGCTGTTCGAGATCACGGACGACGTCGTTGCTAATACCAATCACTGCCGCTGCGTGCGTGTAGGCGGCAGCGAGTTCACGTTGAACACGTGCGTCGGCAAACTCTGGTCGATCACGAAACGAGTGCACGGTAACAACGTACGGCGTGCGTGTCAATCGCCAGAGACGTGAGAACAACCGCATCCATCGGTGATTCCCCTCGTCGGTGTGGTAGTGCACCAGGCTGCGCGACAATGCAAAAGATGTACTGAGTTTCGTGACGTGCTCTACGCCGTCGGGAATGCCGCCAAGTGAGATGCCCCGAGCGTCTACGCCACGCGAGCGAAGTCCTTCGAGAAGCCGCACACAATGAAGCGCAACACCACCAAATGGTGGCGGGAATGGACCGAGAATGCGAACCTTATCCACGTGCCGTCATTACGAGCCAGGACTGTCGATACAGGCGAGGCTCTTCGAATGCACGATTGAGATCGATTGCACGAACTGGTAGGCGCTTTACAAGATCTTGATCTATATCGTCCAACAGACGCGGCCGCGCATCAATCTTTTCGATGTCATGCGTAGCAGAAAACCGTTGGATAAGTGTTGTCGTGACGTTGGGAACGAAGAGGTCGTGGCACTCGACAATAATGTCGTACGTGCCGAGATGTGCAAGGTTCTCTGGCTTGAGGAGCTCCATTTCGAAACCTTCGCAGTCGGAGAACACAAGCGTCCTGCCTGTAGCATTGACAGAGCGCATCTCGTCGACTGTGCATAGGTCGCGCAGTTCAATGCGATCCCGGACCTTGTTGAGCTCGGCGACTTGTCGTGTGATGTCCTTCCACCAAGGATCCATTTCCCATGCGATGACCTTTGCACCCGGAACACGCATTGCAAAGCCAACCGTGTAGTATCCGTCTGCTGATCCAACATTCAGAATCGTGCCGTACTGACGCTTGCACGCCTGCTCAACTGCGGTGTGAAGCTCCATCTCAAATGTGCCGAGGTACTTCGACGCAAGGATCATGTATCCACGCGGCTGCACATCGGGATAGCGCAGCCCTGCGAATGGACCCTTTTGTAGCATCCCGTGAGAAGCAGAAGACACTGCTGTTTCTACACGATGTTTGGCATGGAGCTCATACTCCGTATAGATTGCCTGAAATGCGCGGCGCACAGGACCGATTGACATCAGGCCCCACAGTGTGCTTCGCAACGCTTCCTTCACTGGATTGAGTTTCATCGAATGTCCATCATTGGCAGAGTTGGAATACGTGGCAAGATAGCACTCAGCGTCGCACTGTGCTCGCTCGTGTGGATTGCCGCCGTACTTGTTCTTCATGGAGATATGCGATCGGACCCAGAGTGCGCGCTGCCCATGGACCATCATAAGTACATCGCGATGGCGCAGCAGGATCTCGGAACATTCCGAATTGCTCCATTCTGTTGGCGCATCGGGATGCCGAGTCTGGCGCGTATGGTAGGGGGCGATCCATGGACGGTAATGGCTGTGCTAACATCCATTGGGTTGATCTGCATGATGTGCGCTGTTGCATTGCTTGTGTGGGATGCTACAGCGTCGAAACGACACGTGCTGGGTGTATGTGCTACCGTTTTGGCCATGGGTTGGCTTACCCGCACGTCGGTGTGGAACCCGGCAACGGTCGACATGCTGGCCTGTGGCTTGATGATGATATCGGTGTACTTGCTCACACGACGTGTCTGGGTATGGTCGGCCATTATGCTGTGCGGTGCTGTTCTCGTTAAGGAGTCGGCACTTCTCGCGTTGCCAATTGCCTTGGTTGTGAGTTCCCAACGGTCGTGGAAACACCTCGCGATGTGGACGTTGCCAGCTGTAGTCGTGGTCGCCATCGTTCGTCTGTCCATCACTGCAGGGAATGCAGACGCGTCGTACTTGGCCACGCTACCGGAAGCTCTCCGTCTGGTTCAGCACGGTACGTCTACGTACTCGCTTTCATATCTCGTATCGACGATAGCTCTCGATAGGCTGCTGCATCCATCACTCAATGACATGTGGGCATTGACGGGTGATAGCGTCGGCCTTGTGGCGGGTAGTATGCTGATTGCTGTAGCATGGTACGTCCCATCTCGTCGATGGTTCGTGGTGGTGCTATGTGCTGTCACAGCGGCGCAGGTTCTTCTTGCCGTCAACATTCAGCGTGTTGTGCTGATGTCGGGTCCGGCATTCGCAGCGATTGGATGGATGTACATTGACACCACCCGCCTGCGTTGGGCATCTGTCCTGCTCGTGTATCTTGCATGCGGATTGTTGGTAGTAACAACAGTCGGCTCTCGCGTGTCTCCGTCGATACTTGTGCACGTAGTTGTACTCGCAGTTTTCATCGGGGCGACTCTGTATCAACATCGACGAGAATTGGAAGGATAGATGTATGCGTTATCTACTTGCCTGTATTGCCGCACTGCTGTTGCCAGCGCTCGCAAGTGCTCAGCCCGCAGAACGATGGCGAGTTCTTGGAGAGCTTGATCGTCCTCACCTTTATGGTGCGATTGCCAAGGTCGGCACGGATCACGCATACTACATCGGTGGCTACTCGGGTAACGTATTCTCCAATGCGTCGCGATACGTCGACCGCTTCGAGGTGAGCGGCACAAATGTTCGGATCTCTCAGATGCCACCCCTGCCAGAGGGTCTGGCTGAGATGCCTGTCATTGTCCTGTATGATACTGCGATCGTCGTCATCGGTGGGTTGAACGAGGCTGGTCGAACATCGAGTGCAGTGTACCTTTTCAACATCGCAACTCAGCAATGGCGCAAGTTGGGCGACATGATTACAAGCCGCCGACAGCATGCGGCCTACCGTTACTCGGTCAATGAGATCCTCATCGCTGGTGGGCGTCATTCGAATCTCGAGACAATGGACGACGCGGAGATCTTCAATCTCACAACAGGGCAATCGAGGAGTATTAGCCCCTTTCCTGTTCCAATCAATGGTGCAGTGTATGGGCTGATGTCCAGTGGTAAGGGCGTCATCTTGGGCGGTCGTGATGGAGGCGCTAATTCTAATCGTATTGCCGGGATCTACACCTACGATGGTTCGAAGAACGAGTGGTCAAAGATTGGCGATATGTCCTCGGGACGCGAAGCTCCATTCGGTATGCGCTTGGAGGATGGACGGATGGTTGTCGTTGGAGGATCGACGCAGGAGTCGCCATCGGCCGTGTTCATCGGAGAGTGCCTTGTTGAAAGGAATGGTGACTTCTTGCGCTCGGCCGACGTACCCTATGGGCTTTGCTATGCCGGCATCACCGAGCGCATGCCGCGACGTGTGCTCACGGTGGGTGGGTGGCTGTCGGACCTTTCGTCAACCAATCAGTGCACATACTGGGAGGTTGAGTCTGGGTCTGTAACACCAGGACCGAAGCTGAACATCGAGCGTCGGTATACTCGGTCAGTAACACTTGGTGGGCGAGGTCTCGAGAATCGCACAACGTTTGCGATCGGAGGGGTTACATCGCAATCAGGTGTTACGCAGACAGTTGAGATCCTTCAAGTGGCATGCGATTCAATGGGGATGATCTTCCCACTCGAATCCATGAAGCTCGTCGGTGATGCGGTCTACGCTGCCCCGAACATCATGCTCACACGCTCCGCGACATATCAGCGCGGTGCTGCGTGGTTGCCGAAAAAGGTCAACGTCTCGCGCGGACTCGACGTGCGGTTCATGTTCCGGTTGAATAATGGCAACGACAACGGACAAGTCGATAAGGGGCCACAAGGTGCTGATGGCGTTGTGTTCGTGCTGCAAAACTCGCTGCCAACAACGATCGGCCGGGTTGGCGATGGAATTGGCTACAACGAGACACCATCAGGGCTGGCTGTTGAGTTTGATGCATTCTTGAATGCAGCATTCTCAGACCCATCGGGAAGTCATATCGCGATTCAAGCAGGTGATGGACAGTACCTCCGCTCGTGGCACGTGCCACCGTACTTGAAGGCCATTGCTACAAAGGACGTTCCGCAATTCGTTGCTGATGGTCGTGTATTCCACGCACGTATCGTGCTCGAAGGCACAACGATGTCGGTGTATTGTGATACAACAGGAGACCTACGCACACCTGTTGTTGTCGCCACAGACATCGACCTTTCTAAGATCTTGACGCTTGGACCAGATGGAGCGACGTATGCTGGATTTACTGCAGCTACAGGCTTCGCACAGCAATCTCACGAGATCCTTGGCTTGCAGATTGGTGGATGTGAGACGCTCGTTTCGGTTGATGATGAAACGGAGTGGAATGCAGATGCACTGTCTGCATATGTGAACCCTAATCCCGCCTCGGGTAGCGCTGTTGTTAACGTGTCGTACCCTTCAACACGTAATCGTGTGTGCCGTGTGCTCGATACGCGAGGAAGCGTTGTTCTGCAGATTGAGCTGCCGTCTGGTCAGACGCGGATTGAACTGCCCCTTGACCGTGTTGCACACGGTATGTATGCGGTGCAGATTCAGGATGGATCACAGGTCGTGTCGATTCCGTTGGTGGTCGTGCGGTAAGTCGCTCGTCCAGCTTTACTCTATCGGACATACTGTGTTGCGGCGCACATCCCACACCCACGTTGGGCGCTTCGTGTGCAGCGTTACACCACCGATAGACATGCGTGCATCTTCGCCGCGAAGCATGGCACGGGTTATGCGTAGCTCACGAAGAATTTGCACATCACCCCAGCCATAGGTGTTTGCGTCTAATGCAATGAAGCCATTGATGATGTCTGCCTCTTCGTCGAGCCCACGATCGAGGAGATCGCGGATGATCTCCTGCGGTTTGCCGAATCCGGTATCTCGAGCAGGGAAGCGCTGAAGATGCGCTACCAGTGCAGGACGGAGGAACTGGAGTTGTTGTGGCAGCTGCGGCAAAAGGTCTATCAAACCCAATGGCGTTGTGTCGGCAAGTGCCCTCCAGCATGAGCTGGCAAACGCGCGATCCAGCGTTGTGAGCTCGATCACACCCTGTGGGGTATCCCACGACACTGTGGCAACTTGCGACAGTTGCGAAATGCAGAAGAGCGCGTTCGTCACGCAAAACAGATCGTTGTCGAAGTGTAACATGATGTGCTGATACGATCCTTCACGCACGTCGGTGAGTACAGACGTGACCATCGCATCGTACTGTTCTGCAGAGCTGCTATAAGCCTGCGTTACGAACTGACGACGCATTGCAAGTAGCTCGTCACGTCGAGCTGTAATCGGTCCATCTGCCAACGCTTCGCGCCATGCAAGCACATGCTGGCAGCCTGCCCTGCGAAGCATGTCGGCACGGTGATCGCCTGATGCAAGATGAAGATCTACAGTGGCCATGATGCAACGATGGGAAGTGTAGCAACGGAAATGATCGTGCTCAACAAGATCGCCTCAGCGAGCGATTCCACATCAAGTCCATAGCGCTCGGCAAACACGAGTGGTAACATCATTGACGGCATCGCTGCTTCTAGCATCGTTGATCGAAGAATATCGTCGTTCGGGTGGAGGAGCGATGCTAGAGGGAACACAAGTAATGGCACGATGATCGTACGAATCACCGCAGCTGGAACAAGCATCGGCGTCCGCGATATCGTTGGCCATCGTAGCGTGAGACCAATGCTAAACAGCATGAGTGGCGCAACAACCTTGCCCGCGGTTTCGGCAGCAGCGATGAACCAGAGCGGAAGCTCCAATCCCATAGCGTTCACCGCTATGCCGGCGACGGTCGCAATGAATGGGGGCAGACGCAGGATCTGCTTGATACCTTGCCGGAACGTCGGTTGTTCGTCTGATGTGCCATATGCTACACACACCGCAGTGCCGAGTGTGAACAAGAGTGGCGTCATACCAGCGTAGTCAAACAAGATCGGAACATGATCGCCTGGATCGCCCACAACAGCAAGTGTGATGGGGAGTCCGAGATACATCGCGTTGCACCACGTAGCTGCAAGAATCATTGCGCCGATCGTTGGTCGTGCAATGCGCTTGCGCAGAATGTATCCATACACAAGGAAGGCCAGGCCAAATCCGATCAATGTTGTTGCCACTGAAGCAACTGGCACTGTCCACACGTCGCCCATGATGTGCTCCGTTGCGAGCACTTCGAATGCAAGCAGGGGAATGAAGACATTCAGGACGATTGAACCGATCACTGATCGCACAGTCTGAGGTGTGGGAACACCCGGAATCATGCGGTAGATGATGCCGCTAGCGAGCAATACGCCGAGGGTTGCGAAGACATTCAGCATGGGTGCAATCTACGTAGTAAGAGATCAAGGGAATTGAAATGTCACTATGCCAATTACTGGCATACCTTAACAGTACACAGTCTTTATGGAGTTGTTATGAACCTTCGAATTCTCTGTGCAATCTCGGCCCAACGTGGTGCTCGCCTCTTTGATCATCTCCGAACACGGCGAGGTGGTATTGCCCAGGTACGCCTGGTTGAAGACACCATGCAATCTCTCGTGCGCGAGATCGATCGCACAATGCCAGACGTTGTGCTGTACGATCCGCTTGTCGATAAGGGTGCGCTGATCGCCGATTGTAGCATCGGCGGTGCGGGTCTGCCTGCTGTTATCTGTGTGTCGAATGATCCCTCGTATGCGTTGATGGCGTTCCAGCTTGGAGCGGTGCATTATCTGTCCTACGATGCTCCCGTGCACGAGCTCGATTGCGCGATCGAGCGGAGTCGGATGCTGATCGCTCCGCATGATGCGACAATGCTGCTTCATGAGCGACCCGCGCTCTTTGCGCCATCGCACGATGTGATCGCATTGCCTGTGTTGAGCGGTATTGAGCTTCGAGATCGTCGCACGATCGTGCGCATCCAGGGCGAGGGGAACTACACTCGCGTGATCTTCGTGAACGATCCGCCGATTATTCTGTCACGAACAATTCGTGATTACGCGCCGGTGTTAGAACACTCCGGACTTCTCCGTGTGCATCGTTCGCACCTTGTGAACATTGTTCATGTGCGACGCATTCTGCGTGGCAAGACTCCGCGTCTGCTCATGTGCAATGGTGATGAGGTAGATGTATCGACATCGTACCGTGACAAGCTCTTTGCTGCCGTTCGGATTGTGGAACGTCGCGCGTCTTAGCGCGTTGCAAGAAATGCGCGAAGCATCGCCAGACGCCAGACGAAGAGTGCGTTGCTGTTGTCGCCGCGCTTGTACGCAGATAGAACCTCGTTGAGCGCAGTGCGGTCGATAGCCCAGTCGAGATCCTTCCAATCGCCGTCGATCAGATGCGAAAGCGCCCCGCGCAACCATGCGATATGGCCCGGCGTGATGAAGCCCGTCTTGTCCTTGCGATCAAGAACGGGGTCGGGAACGATGCCACGCATTGCTGCGCGCAATACGCGCTTTGTTTCTCCGCGATAGATCTTGTGTTCGTTCGGCATCGCAAAGCAGAGGTC
>JAURNF010000170.1 GCA_030830285.1 Candidatus Kapaibacterium sp. | reverse complement strand
GGCACACTTCAAATTCTGAGCTTGCGGTGCAAGTGGGCTACTTTCCAGTGTGGGCAGGGGACAAGGGTGGATTTAACCTCGGCTTCGTCGGTGGTTACTCCACGGAAACAGGAACAGGCTCAGCTGTTGGTGATTTGACCGATACGGATTACTCGCTCGGTCTCTCAACCTCGTACACGGCAGTCGTGAGCGACAAGGTGCAGATTATTCCCTTCGCCCAGCTTGGCTGGGAAGTTGAGAGCAATACGATTGGCTCTTTGACTGACTGGGAGCGTGGTTCATACACAACGTATGGTACGCATGTTCGCCTTGGCATGGGGTCAAATGCGCTCGTGCTTACGGCGCAGTCGAGCAATTCCGATTGGGACGGACTCAACATCGGCGTACGCTACGTGATCGCGTTCTAACACGATAACTACATCTCATTTGAGCGCCTCATTGCATCCGTGCAGTGAGGCGCTTTCCATTTTAGTTTACCCCGCTACAAACGATCGCATGCTCACGCTGCCAAGATCGATTGACTCATTGAAAAACGTTAGTTTCTCGTCCGGCTGTGCGAGCGATAGTGCGTAGAGCATTGGCAAGTAGTGCTCAGCAGTGGGGACTGATAACTGTGCTGCAATGCCGAGCGCACGATAGTTCGCAAGTGACGTGAGGTCGCGCGCTTCGATGAGACGCTTCGACACAGCATCGAACTCCATAGCCCAGTCGTGCGTGCCCCCTTTCCACATGATGCGTCCGAGGTTGTGCACGATGTTGCCACTACCAATGATGACCACGCCCTTCGTGCGGAGATAGGCAAGCTCACGGGCGAGCGCAATGTGCTGCTCCGGAATCTTCCCTACGTCCAAACTGAGCTGCAGCACCGGGATGGTAGCAGCAGGGAACATGCGACGCAATACACTCCATGCCCCGTGGTCCAGACCCCATTCGTGGTCGGTGATGATCGCATTGTGTGTGGCCTCGGCAATCGATGTGGCCAACGATGGATCCCCAGGCGCTGGGTATTGCACGCGGAAGAGCTCGTCGGGGAAACCGCCAAAATCATGGATCGTCTTTGGACGTTCCATGGCGGTGATCTGCGAGCCCCTTGTCTCCCAATGCGCACTAATACACAGGATGGCGCGAGGCATGAGTCCCTTGCCAATAGCCTCCCATTTCTTCGCGAACGGCGTGTCGGTGATGGCGTTCATCGGGTTACCGTGTCCAACGAAGATCACGGGCATACGCTCCGTTGTCGTATCGCCGAGGGCTCGCACAAATGAACGGGCGTCGGTGACAGAGGCAAGCGTCATTGCAGTGCCAAGTGTATGGAGAAGTGATCGACGGTTCATTGCTGGTTTTCCTACATTGCCAGATGCAGCAGCTCCGGCAATCTATCACGATGCAATGCTTGAACGTATGCCTCCTCACAATCTTGTGTGGATTTGCTGCGTCAGCATCCGATACACTTCGCATCGACCCTCCGCATTGGTTTGTGACCTCGCACGACTACGAGCGGTCTCTCTGCCTTGTAGAGCTACTGGTTGAAGGTAACGGACTCCTGTCGGTAGGCGGAGAGTCGGAATACGCAAGAGTCATTGATGATCGTCCTGCAACCAACACACGCTATCGTTATGTGACGCTTCGGATTGATCCTGTTGCGCCACCGCATCAACTGCTGTTGCATATCAGGCGTACAGGAGGTGATACATCTGTACGATATGAGTTGCGAACTCCTGCGCAGGGGGCTCGTGGCCTCCACCCGTCTGACGTGATCTATCTCATAACACCAGATCGATTTGCCAACGGTGATACAACAAATGATGTCGTCCTATCGATGCATGAACGCACGGTTGATCGCTCGAAGCCATCAGCACGACACGGAGGTGACATCGCAGGAATCATCAACCATTATGATCACCTGCGCGATCTCAATGTGTCGGCCCTGTGGCTCAACCCTGTGCTCGAGAATAATCAACCTGTAGCCAGCTATCATGGCTATGCGATCACGGATCACTATCGCATTGATCCACGCTTCGGTACACATCTAGAGTACCGTGCGTTGATCGATGCGCTTCATCGTGACTCACTACGTGTTGTGATGGACGTTGTGGTAAACCATGTTGGCAATGAACATCGGCTGTTCCGCAATCCACCCGATTCGTCGTGGTTCCACTGGTGGCCGTCCTACACGAACACCAACTTCAAGGTGCGCAGCGTTACCGATCCGGCGGCTGATCCGCTTGTGCGCGATACGCTACTCCGCGGTTGGTTCGATCGGATGATGCCCGACATTGATCAGCGCAATCCACATGCAGCGCGCTATCTCATCCAGCATGTGCAGTGGTGGATCATGGAAGCAGGCATTGATGCGCTTCGCATTGACACATATCCGTACTCCTATCCGGAGTTCATGCGAACGTTCAATCGTGAGCTTACCACAACGTTTCCGTCGCTGACTATTTATGGGGAGGTCTGGACGGAGTCGCTCACAGATCAGCAGTCATTTCTCGATTCGACGCATAGCGACCTTCAGTACGGCACCGACTTTGCAACCTATGCGGCAATCACTGCTATCATGAGCGATGATCCTGCAGAACGTCTGCGGGGCTCGAACGCTCTGATTGCGAGTTTGCAATCCGACACGTCGCGACGCGCGCGCATGCATGTAGCCTTTGTTGACAATCACGATGTGATGCGGATTGCATCTCGTGCTTCGACGATGGACAGTTGGCTAGCGGCGATGGCTATCCTCTTCACGCTCCCACGTATTCCATGCATCTACTATGGCACGGAGTTCTTCTTCCAGAGTGAGGATGATCACGGTCGTATCCGTGCCGACATGCCCGGAGGATTCCCTGGTGATCAGCGATCACTGCTCGGAGCTTCACAGGATTCGTTGCGGTACGAAGAGTGGATGGCATATGGATTGGTGCGTCCCGCATCGACGTGGGGTCGCGCCATTACTGCTAAGACAACTGGTACCTTTGCAATTCTACCAGCACCTGAAGGCGTCGTGGCTTATGCACACTCCGACGATGATGGTGCATTGGTGACGATTGTGAACACGCACGAGCACGAAGCGCGCACGGTGTCCATTAAAGCATATCGACGTGGTCCAACGTCTCGCGTTCTTCGCATGGATGGGAAGGCGATGGACGCGACGAATTTTGAACTTGTCGTGCCCCCGAGAACCGCCACGATATACGTCGTGTGGACGCTTACCACCGAACGGTGATTTCGCTGCTTGTCAGCGGAACAATGAGTTCATGCACCGGAATTGATGTGTCTTCCGTGCCACCACCAAGCGGATCAAATCGCTCAATGCCCTGAAGCATTGTGGCGCGAGACTGCGGAGCCTTCGCTGACTGATATCCGTGAAGGACGACCTTCATCGTAGTGTAGTGAGGCTTGTACGAACCACGTGCTGCCGAGAGACGCAACTCGCGCTTGTCGCCCACATGCGTAAATGTGCGTGTCGATGAAGCGTTCTTCGTTGCATAGTCGTACGAAATGCCATCATCTGTGTACCACACCTTCGTCCGTGTTGATGTGCCATTATACACGTGCACATAAAGCGTATCGGAGGAGCGTTCCTTGTTCGATTGTACCTGCGATTGCATGAGGAGAATGCCGCTCTCGCGTACGAACACTGGAAGGCGCTCGATAGGCGAGTCGACAACGGAAGTTGTACCAGCTGTGTACTTCTCATCGTTGTAGTATGAGTACCAGGTGCCAGTTCCTGGGAACCACACACGTGTGAAGCGCTCATAGCTCGGGGTTGGGCACACCATGAGATCTGAGCCAACAGTAAACTGGTGTAGATACTGCCAATCGTATGTACGTCCATCAAATGGATAGCTGATTGCAAGTGAGCGCATCACTGGCATGCCGCTGACACTGGACTCGTAGAACGATGAGTAGAGGTCTGGCATCAAGCGATAGCGAAGGGAGATGTAATTACGACAGATCTGCTCGACGCGCTCGCCAAATGACCATGGCTCTTGCGACTTGTTGTCGATTGCAACATGTGCACGGAAAAATGGCGTAAATGCACTGATCGATGTCCAGCGGGCAAACAGCTCCTTCGATGGTCCGCCAGTAAAGCCACCGACATCCATACCGACAAAGGGAATGCCTGTGAGGCCCATGCTATTCAGCAAGCGAATGCCCGCCATCATGTGATCGTCGTTCGACTGGTTATCACCGGTCCACACTGCGCTGTACCGCTGAATACCGTTATAGCCGGCGCGAGTGAGAATAAACGGACGCTCGTTACCGAGAAGCTTCTTAGTGCCTTCATAGGTAGCGCGTGCCATCTGCATGCCATACACGTTGCGTCCAAGCAAATGCGTCGCTGTCGTTCCCTCAAACGAGAACAGGATATTATCGGGCATGAACTGACCCCATGTAGCGATCTCGTTCATGTCGTTCCAGAATCCACGCACGCCAACCTTGACGAGGTCCTTGAACTGCTCGCCCCACCATATGCGTCCGCGCTCATTCGTGAAGTCAGTGAAGTTGCACCAGCCTGGCCACACTTGCCCAGCGTATGGCGTACCATCCGAATACTTCAGGAAGAGATCCTTTGCCAGGCCATCCTCATACGGCGTGTAGCCCTTTTCGATCTTGATGCCCGGATCGATAATGATAGTTGTGTTGAAGTTGAGCTTCGACAGTTCGCTGACCATACGCGTAGGATCTGGGAACCGCGTTGCATCCCACGTGAACAGCTTGTAGTCCTGCATGTAGTGAATGTCGAGATAGATCACGTCAGCTGGGATCTTGCGCTCGCGGAATGTGCGTGCAATGCTCAACACTTGCGTGTCGGGATAGTACGAGTAGCGACACTGCTGATAGCCGATTGACCAGAGTGGAGGCAGTGGCATTGTACCGGTAAGAGTGCTATACGAGGCCAGAATGCTTGGGATGGAAGAACCCGCGATGACATAGTACCGCAAATCGCCGTCTTCTACACCGAATGATGAAAAGCGATCTGTTGACGCACCGAAGTTCACGCGTACACGTGACGAGTTGTCGAGGAACATACCGTACATCAATGAGTCTGAGTGAAGACCCATGTAGAACGGTGTTGACATATAGATTGGATCTGCGCCGCTCGGATATCCGAAAAAGTCGGTGTTCCAATGTGTATAGCCATTGCCACGGCGGTCAAGCGGACCCGTCTTCTCACCCAGACCAATGAACCGCTCACCATCGCGAAGCTTCTTGTAGTTCGTGATGTGTGAGCCTGCCCAGGACACGCCAAGCGTCGGTTCGTCCTCTACAAGCACAGCCCCACTGCGATTGCGGACCGTTACTGCGATTGGGCGCAGTGCGATCTCAACCGTCATCGAATCCGTTCGCAGCGTAATGCGATCATTCGTCTCGCTCACAGAGCACGTGAATGTGCCAGCGGATACTGGTATCACTGCGTATGAAACAGTATCGAAAACACCCGTCTTACTCAGGTGGATCTTGACGATTGAAGGCGAAACGGCATTGATCTGAAGCTGAGCATTGCCTGCTTTGATCTGAACAGAGCGTTCCCCCCGCGTCCATGTCTGCGCATCGCCAAGACGCTCGATTGCGAGACGTTGGGCCGAGCTTGAGAGATACGTACAAATGATGAGCGCTGCGAGAAGAGCGGACTTCATGCTGAGACCTCGAAAATCAATGTGTGACCACGACGCGATGCGTCGCAGTTGATGTTGCTGTTGTGTAGGAGACAATGTAGACGCCAGACGGCCATGAAGAACAGTCTACGTCAATGCGGCCATCGTTGCTGGCAATCAACGTTGTCACGAGATCTCCTGTGTTGTTAAACACTTGGACTCGCGTGCCGACAGATAGAGCTTCGTCTGTTATTGTGACATTTGCAGATGCAGGTGTTGGATGAACCGAGGCAGGAAGTGATGCAGCTGCTGGCTCGTCAACAGACACGGCACTGCCACGCAGACGCTGTGTAGAGTAGATGCGGTACTCGCCGGGCATGAGCGTAATCGACGGAGCTGGGTCCACGTAGAAGCTCCAAGTCGTGTCACGTGCGAACTCATGCCAAACGCCCTTTCGCGTGAACGGCACTTGTACTGTGCGCGTGCTCCGATCAAGATTTGCCAAGAGAATAACATCGCATGTTGGATCACTGAGGACGATCGTCTTGAGCTTGTCAAACGTTGACAGCGTAGTTGCCTTGAGAGTGGCAAATGCAGACCACCTTTGGCGAGCTGCCGACAAATCAGCGATGGCATCGCGAAGTTTGATGCGTCGAGCATCATTCAGGAGCGACCATGCCATTGGCTTGCGACCCAGGCGACCATTAAGGTTGATCGGATGTGGATAGCCAAGTTCATTGAACTGCCATAGCATCTTCGAGCCTGGGATGCAGAGCGTAGTAGCCATCAGAGCCTCGAGCCGTCGCAGCGTCGTCGTCGTATCGAACTGCGCTATGCCACGAACGAACATGCGTTCTTCGTCGTGACTCTCCACATAGCCAATGAGGCCGTGCACAGGCATCGAGCGACGTTGTGCGCTCATAGCGCCTGCGATGTCCTGGCTGTCGAAGCCTTGCATCGCATTGCTACCTGCACCGGTCGCATTGCCCCACATGATTGCGCCTGCTTTGGCAAGTTCGACTTCCTCGGAGTTGTCGGCAAAGTGTTCAAAGATGATGACGAAGGTTGAGTCTACGTCGCGGATGGCACTGATGTAGTCCTTCAGGATGGCTATGCGTGATGCATCGTACCGACCCCATGCAGCAACATCACTACCCGTGTTCGTCTGGGTCAAGCCCTTCGACATATCGAAACGATATCCGTCGATCTTGAACTCTGTGATCCAATACTGCAGGAATCGTTTCGTATAGGCGCGTGTTGCAGCGTTCTCATGATTCATGTCGTAGCCGACATTGAACGGGTGACGAGCGGTGACATTGAAGTATGGGTTGGCAGATGTTGGTCCAGCGACTGTACCCCACATGTTTACGAGTGGTGACTGACCGAACTGGTGATTCAGCACAATGTCGAGATACACGGCCAGGCCCTTCGCGTGCGCTGCATCGATGAGCCGCTTGAGATCATTCTTCGAGCCATAGTACTTGTCGACTGCGAACAAGTGGCTTGTGTTATAGCCCCACGAGTCGTTGCCTTCGAACTCTTGTACTGGCATCAGCTGGATCACCTGAATGCCAGACTGAACGAGGTAGTCAAGGCTGTCGATCACGCCTTGGAAGCTACTCAATGATGTGAAGTCGCGAACAAGTAGCTCATATACAACCATCCGTCGTTGGTCTGGTCGGCGGAAGGATGCCGTCTTCCACTCGTAGCCTGGCAACGAGGTGTTGATCACCGAGACAATGCCAGTAGTCTTCCCCGTTGGATATGGGAGAAGGTTGGGGAACCGTCCTGCAGGGATGTATTGATCATTAGGATCGGAGACCTGCTCACAGTATGGATCACTCATCCGGTCATCGTCATCCATCGACCACTGGAACATTGTCTGACCCGTGCGTGATAGCGGGATCGTTGCCCACCATCGATCGCCATCGGGCGTGATATTGCAGTACCATGGATCTGATCGGCGCCATGCCGAGAACTCGCCAACAACGAATACTTCCTTCATGCCAGGGGCATAGACGCACACGATCGCTGTTGAGTCCGATGTTATCGTGATGCCATCACGTGCGCCTGATGGAAGTGCTGCAACTGTTGGTTTTCTGCGCACACGCAGTGTAAAGGTGTCACGTGTCGCGCCGCCAAGGCGATTGTATCCGATCACGTCGATCTTCGTCGTGCTCGTCACAGTGTAATCGGCAGACAGGCGGTCTGATGTTGTCGTGCGTGCAAGCTCTCGATTGTTCGCAGCGATCTGCAGAAGAACGACATCGCTTGATGCTGCCGCTGTGATGTTGACAACGGCGCCTGAGTCTACGACGCGCTGCGTTGTGATAGGAGTTACTGCTCGGACATAGGTGCCGGACGAATAGATCGTGGCGTAGATATCGCTGCCATCTTCCGAGCGCCCAACGACTGAGCCGTCTGGTGTGCGGAACACGAAGGCGAGAGACTTGATCAATTCGTTTGGCGGAATGGCATAGAACTCATGTGGTCGGCCTATGGCTAGGCGATAGAGCGCTGGTCCAACGCGTGTGAGTTTGCACGCTGCAATGTTCGATGTCCACTGAGCCTTCACATACCGCCAGTCGGTCATGCTGGTTGAAAGCGCAGTAATCACGCCCGTGTGCGCGTAAATGTCACCTGTCCAAGCTGCTAGCGCGCGATTGCCCTTGGAAGCATCAAACTCAACAACGATCGAATCGTTCTTAGTAGAAAAGAACGGGATTGTTGTCAATTGTGCTATTGCAACTGACGGTAGAATCCACGTGGCGACGAGGAGAAAAACAAAACATGCCCCCGTCAAACGACGGGGGCATGTTGTTGATGCATCTGTGGTGATAAAGCTGTGCATTATCGGATGATCACTACTGGAACAACTGTTGTTGCATTGCCAGCGCGAAGGTTCATGAAGTATGAGCCTGGCGCAACTGCACGGCCGCTAGCATCCTTGCCATTCCAAACGGCAACGCCTGTGGCTGTGAACTGGGATACTGGTTGACCAACAGCATTGACAATTGTTACTGATGTAGCGACATCTGTTGGAAGTGTGATGTGTACATCGTTTGATGTTGGGTTCGGGTAGACCTTGACAGCGGCTGCAAGAGCGTCGTCTTCAACAGACGTTGGTTGGTCTACTGGAATCTTTACATCTGAACCTTGCTTGGTTCCTTCTGCATTGCGGAACACAAGCAGGATTTCCTTGAGCTTCTTGTCGGTTGGAACGCTGTAGAATGCATTAAGATCGGCAATGTTCAACGTGTGTGTGCCGTCAGCATTCTTCGTCAGCTTCAGTCCGTCCGTGCCACCGACGTTTGCCCAGCCAGCCTTCTCGAGGTATGTGCCGTCCTCGCAGATGCCACCGGTGTAGATGTACACATCGCTGACGCTAACCATGCGGAACTGGCCGTCCTTCTTGTCGTTCCATGGGTAGTATGTAACGGCAAGTGGCTTTGTTGATGATGCATCAGCTGGTTCAGTTGTCACAGTCTTACCTGTGCCGTCACCAACATAGAGCGTGATATCGCCACCCTGCTTCGTGCCATCAGCATTGCGGAACACCATAAGGAGCTCCTTCAGCGTCTTGCCTGTAGCATTTGGATAGAACGCATTGATTGGGCTCGGGATGGTCCAGTTGAATGTGCCGTCAACATTCTTTGTGAGCTTGACAGCATCTGTTGCACCGACATCGCCCCAACCGGCCTTCTCATAGTAACCGCCAGTATAGTCACGTGCACCTGTGTACACGAAGACGTCCTCAACGCCAACCATCTTGAACTGTCCGTCCTTCTTGTCGTTCTCTGGGTTGTACGTCACTGTAACACCTTCAGTTGTGAAGCTTGGTGTTGCAGGGTCTGCCTTAACGATCCAACCTTCACCAAGAGGGAGGATGTCAACGAAGTCACGACCATTGTCGTTGTCGATGAATGCGCGGACCTTCGTGAGGCCATCTGCATTACCGAACGCAACGATTGTGAGTGCCGTGTTGGCTGGAAGGTCGACTGGATTGAACGTTACAAGTGGCTCTGTTGAGCCCGAAGCCGCAACGGCAAGCTTGTAGGTCCCAGCAGGGAAGTCAGCATAGCCTACTGCGTCGAGGAATGATACTTGCTGAAGCACTGGCGCACCACCGCCACCTGGCATCAACGCAAGGATGTCGATCTTCGGTGTTGCTGGTGACATGTGCACGAAGCGGAGTGTGACGTTGCCTGCTGAAGTTACCGCTGTATCTGGAAGCCAACGTGTGACGAACTCGTCGCCATTTTCACCGATGACCAGCGTGTACTTCGCATCCTTCACCATCGCCTTGTCGACATCGGCGTAGATCGGAGCAGGAGCGCCTGACTTCTTCGCCTTGATGTTTACAGCTGCGCCGCTTGGAACGTCGCGATATGCCGAAGCGAGTTGGAAGCCGATGTTCGTGATCTGTGCTTCCGTTGCACGGTCCACAATCACGTCAGCGTTTTCTGATGTTGCAACACCGTTGATCAAGCGGAGCTTCGCAGTTGTTGCGCCGCCAGCTGGATCGATTGCAACGAGTTGGTCTGAGCCCTGAACTGTTCCGTCAACATTGCGGAACACGAACAGGAGCTCGCGAACAGGATCGGCGGCATCAACACCGTAGAAGGCCTTGATGTTTTCAATCACAAGTGTGTGCGTGCCGTCGCCGTTGTTCTTGAGCTTCAGCTCGGCAAAGTTCTTGAGATCGTTCCACGGTGCCTTTTCGTAGTACTTGCCATCACCTTGAGCGATCGGAACTGCGCGTGCACCGGTGTAGGCCCAAACTTCTGAGACATCCTTCATTGGGAATTCGCCGTTGCGAGCGTCCAATGCCGGACGATACGTGATTGTCACGCCGCCGTTTTCCTGCGGACGTGCCGGTGTCGTTTCAACAACCTTCTGTGCCATGGTTGCTGTTGCAGCAGCCACGAACATCAGAAGACCGAGAAGAAGACGGTTCATAAGTCCTCCAAAAAATAGAGTTGGTGTAAAAAAGAGACCTGATTATGGATTCTGTGTACAGAGCGTGTTTGCATTCATTTCAACGTCGGGGATCTTGAAGATCAGCGCGGCATCGTTCCACGGACGTTGGCGAAGGTTGCGACGTTGGCGCTTGCGCTCAAGGAAGCTGTCACCTTCAAATCCGAGTTCGATGTTGCGTTCGCGACGAATTGCATTGAGAAGTGTGTTGCCCGTTAAGGTCATCGCAAGAGGCTTGAGGCCTGCACGTTCACGAATGACGTTGACATCTTCGATTGCACCGGTGAAGTTGCTCTGTTGCCAGCGGCAATCAGCGCGAGTGAGATACATCTCTGCCAGACGAATCTGGTAGATGTTCATGATGATGCGCTCCCACTTCTTGACATAGAGGCGATTGTCACGGTAGTCATACAGTGCCAGACGCTTATCAGTTGTGTCCTGGTAAATGGCATTGATGAAATCCGTGCCAGCCCAGTACCGTGGTGTTGCACCATCTGACGAGCGGAAGTCCCCAACAATCGAAGCTGCGTTATCGATCGACGTGTTGATGATCTCCCAGATGACTTCCGGGTGCTATTCGTCGACACAACCGACGTGACGTCTTGGTTTAGACGATACGCGCCACTGTTGATCACCTCGGTCGTCAGCGCCTCGGCGCGCACGACGTCGCCCATGTGAAAACACACGCGAGCGAGATATGCCTTCGTAGCTAGCGCGCCCATAAACGGTGCGTCAGTTGGTGGGAGAAGTTCGGCCGCAGCTGTGAGGTCGGCCACGATCTGCTCGTAGCACTCTTTCAACGTTGCGCGAGCCTTACGTGTTCCCGCATCGCCCAAGGTTGGCTCTGTGCGGATCACGATGCCTGGATGTGAATTGTCAGACGTGAACCCCCAGGGCTGGGCGAAGTATGTGCAGAGTTGAAACATCGTCATTCCACGCATCGCGAGGGCACGTCCGCGGTAGCGCTGCTTCAGTGCCGGATCCTCGAACGTTACGTTCTCGCATGCAGCGAGTACGTTGTTCACCCGGTTGATTACGCCGTAGCCATCCTGCCAAAGTGCACGCCCTTCAGGGTTGAAGATGTTTAAGTTGTACGAGATGATCTGAAGTCGACCGAAGTCGGCACCAACGCTGGCCTCGACATTGTTCGACCATAGTTCGCCGATCGAGATCGTGTTGCCGCCAAACAAGGCACCGCTTTGCATGCCGTCAGCCGCACCCACGAGAGCAGCACCGATGCCAGCTGGTGTAGAGAGCGCAATCTCATTCGAGATGTCGAGCGGTGGGTCGGTTTTCAGGAAACTCTCGCATCCCATGGTGAAGACCGACAAGAGTGCTGTGAAGATGACGGCAATGTGTTTCGTGTTCATGATCAGAATCCTACGTTTACACCAACAACCATTTGACGCGCCTGTGGTGGCGTGAGATAGGACACACCTGCACCGAGGTTGCGTCCTTGCGCACCATCCTGATCACGCATGATTTCAGGATCCCATCCTGGGTACTTGGTCCATGTCAGCAGATTCTGACCTGTAACGTAGACGCGCAGGCGAGACATACCCATGCTCTCAGCTATATCTGTTGGCAGTGTGTAGCCAATGGTCAGCTGACGAAGGCGTACGAACGATCCGTCGTAGATGAATCGATCTGTATTGATGTCGTAATTCTCCGTAAGTGACAACCGCGGCACATCCGTAACATCTCCTTCATTTTGCCAGCGCGGTGACGTGAGGTCGCGATTCTGGTTGAAGTTCGACGCAAGGTTGCCAACTTGACGTTTCGCAGCATCGTCGTAGATCTGATTGCCGAACTGATAGTAGATCATCGCAGTTACGTCGAAGCCAGAGAACGTAAACGTGTTTGTAAGCGAACCAAAGAATGTCGGATATGGATTGCCAAGGGGCACACGATCGTTGAGATCATAGATGTCAGTCACGCGTCCGTTTAGGTTGTAGAACAGCTGCGAACCACCCAACACAACAATGCTCGTATCATAGAACTGATTCCAACGTTGATCGTCTCCTGCAGTGCCGAATGACACATTGTTGCCCGAGCGACGACGTTGAACAACGATTGTATCTGTTCGCGACTGAACGCCAGCGGAGCGATTGATAAAGAACGTGCCAACAGGATAGCCAACAAGAATGCGCGTCTCACCCGGACCGCCGATTGCATCTGGCGGGAGGTTCGCATTGTCGAGCACTTCATTGCGATTGTGTGCAATGGAGAGATCTGCACGCCACGTGAATGCCTCGCTCGTGATCGGGTAGCCAGAGAGTACAACTTCGACACCGCGATTCTCGAATGAGCCAACGTTCTTGAGGATCGACGAGAAGCCACTTGATGCAGGAACCGCAACGTTGAGCAGAACATTCGATGTCACTTTGCTGTAGAACGAGGTGGTTACCTGCATGCGACCTCCCCAGAATGCCGCCTCTGCAGTAACATCAAGCTGCGCTGTTTGCTCCCATCCGAGATTTGGATTTGCTAGTCGATCAGGTCGAATACCCGGACTGCCATTGTAGTCAGCTCCAGCTTTGAATGTACCCTGCCACTGATAGTCATCGATTCCGTCTGCATTGCCCGTGACGCCATAGCTTGCGCGGAGCTTCAGGAGCGAAATGTCTTCGTTGCCACGTAAGAAGTCTTCGTTGCTGAGGATCCATGCAACACCTACAGCAGGGAAGAAGCCGTACCGCGTGTCAGCGCCGAAGCGAGACGAACCATCATAGCGACCTGAGAGGTTGAGCAAGTACTTCTGCTGGTATGAAAACGACCAGCGCGAGATGAACGACAAGAAACTAAAGCCTGTCTCGAATGAGTAGCCCTCGCGGATAGCAGCCGAGGTTGGGTTGCGCAGCGTTGGGCTTGGAAACTCGCGTCCTTTCAGACCCGTGACGAGTTGATCCGAGCGTTGTGCTTCAACTGCAGCAAGCGCAGAAAGTTGAAGGTCTGGCAAAATGCTGTTATCGTAGCTCAATGTTGCGTTCGTGAGCCAGTTCGTAACGCCAACCTTGCGGAATTCCGCTTCTGCTTGCGACTGCACAACGGCCGACGTGTAACGACGGTCTGTGAAGTTGAAAAGGTCCAAGCCCCCTTGCACGCGTAGTGAAAAGTTCGATGGCAACTTCACGAGCGTGTAGAGGTTTGCAAGGATGCGATTGTCCGTGTTGCTGAATGTGTTCTCGTTGAGCTGTGCAACAGGATTGTACATCGCATACCAAGGACGCTGAGGCTGGAAGTAGGTCCCGTCTGGATTGAAAATCGGGAAGTATGGCAGAGCGCTTGACTGCGCTGCGCCGATACCACCTGCCCACGCCGACGGAACGCGCTCGTTGTCGGTATAGCTCAAGTTGACGTTAACACCGAGTTTGACATTGTCGGTTGCATTGACTTCGACGTTTGTGCGGCCGCTCATGCGTTGGAAGCGATTACCAACAGCGTATGAGGACTCGTCACGATAGCCAAGCGAGGTGAAGAACGTTGCAAAGGATGATCCGCCTGTCGCAGACACCGATGCATCAAGCACGTTGCCCGTCTGCATCGTCTTGTCTAGCCAATCTGTATTGGTGTAGAGTGCAGGGTCCATTGCTCCCGGCAGCGGCTTCGCCGTAAAGCGACTCGTTGGCTTGAGAATCGAAAGCGCAATCGAGTCTTGTCGATTAGCCTCGGCCCACATCGCACGATACTCATCACCGTCGAGCAGATTGATGCGATTGGTTTCTGTCGCCGTGCCAGTGAACAGGTTGACGTCGAATCGCGTGCCGCCTTGCGCACCGCGCTTGGTTGTGATGATGACGACGCCATTCGAACCGCGCGATCCATAGATCGCCGCCGCATCGGCATCCTTGAGAATGTCAATCGACTCAATGTCGTTTGGGTTGATTGATGCAAGCGCGTTCGTTTGCGTTGCCAATCGATCCTTGCCGCCGAAGTCGCCGGTTGATATCGGCACACCGTCGATCACGTAGAGCGGTTCGCCCGACGCAGTCAATGAACCAACGCCCCGAACGCGAATCGACATTGCGCTACCTGCCATGCCGTTGGAGTTGATTACTTGAACGCCCGGTGCACGACCCATGATGGCATTCTCGAAGTTTCCGTATGTATTGGCTTGAATCTCCTTCGCATCAACGCGAGAGATCGACCCCGTCAGATCCTGCCGTTGCTTTGTGCCGTATCCTACAACAACAGCCTCTTGTAGGTTCAACTGATCGCGCTTGAGTGCAATAGTGATTGGCTGATCAAGACGGGCCTTGTCGATCGTGATCGATGCAGGCTTGTAGCCAACCATGCTCACATTGAGCACGACTGTAGTAGGTTCGGTAAGAATGATTGTGAAGGCGCCCTTTGCCTTCGTAATGGCACCAAGCTTGGTTCCTGCTACCTTGACACTCGCACCGCGAATACCCTCGCCTGCGTCGTCAACCACGGTTCCAGTGATCGATGTAGCTGCTCCAAGAACCAAACCAGATGATGCGATGAGTACTGCAAAAAGCGTAATCAAACGTTGCATCATGCACGAGACTCCGTTGTTGTTGAATGTCGTGAACCAAGGAAGCCGTAATACGCGATGTAGATGTAGCAGACGGTTGGCAGGAGGTACGACCACACGAGTGTTCCCGTTTGGTCCGCGATAGCCCCTTGTACTGCAGGTATGATTGCACCACCAAGAATTGCCGCGATCAGCCAGCTTGAACCCTTGTTGGTCATCACGCCTAGGTCCTTAATCGCCAGTGTGAAGATTGTAGCGAACATGATCGAATTCAACAATCCGCATGTAACGAGCGCGTACGCTGCGGTCATGCCGGTCAACATTGTTGAAGAGGCCGTGAGGACAACATTGATGGTTGCCATCACACCGAGGAGACTGCCAGGGGCGAGACGCGTGAGGAGGTAAGACCCAACAAATCGTCCAACCATGGCGCCACCCCAATACATGGCGACGTACTGGGCTGCAGAAGCTTCTGTCAACCCTACGCGTTCGTAGAGGTAGTTTACCATGAACGAGCCGATCGCGACTTCTGCTCCGACGTAGGCGAAGATGCTGATGACGCCTTTGAACAGACGTGGCACGCGCAGTGGTGCGAAGAATGACACATTGCGCTCCTCATCGCCCTCGACATCGCTAATCTTCGGAAGCTTCAGCATCGAAACCACGATTGCGAGCAGTGCAAGCATCCCGGTGAGAATGAGGTATGGCATCTGGACAGACTCTGACTGCGACGTGCGGTATGCGATGCGGTCACTGACAGCGAGCGAAGCAACCTCACTCGTTGCGAGAGCATGCGCGCCGAGGATTAGAACGGCGCCAATAACGGGCGCAATCGTTGTGCCGACAGAGTTGAACGCTTGTGATAACACCAATCGCGCAGAGCTGCGCTCAGGTGGACCAAGCACTGCGACGTATGGATTCATTGCTGTTTGGAGAAGCGCAAATCCGGCAGCGAGCGTAAACAACCCGCCGAGAAACATTGGATAGGATTGTGCAATTGACGCAGGATAGAATGCGAGCGCGCCGAGTGCCGACACCAGAAGGCCAACTACAATTGATCGCTGGTAACCGAGTCGCGAAATGAGCCACGACGACGGAAAGGCGATCACAAAGTACGCCGTGAAAAACGAAAACTGAATGAGTGCTGCCTGTGTGTAGTTCAGGTCAAACAAGCTCTTCATGTGCGGCACAAGGATGTCGTTCAGACAGGTGATGAACCCAATCATGAAAAACAGCATCCCCATGGCTGCGAATGGTCCAGACTGGCGGGACATAGGCACCTATTGAGGGGTATCGAGTAGCGAGTAAATGCGTCTGTGCAGAGGGCGATATTACGTAGAATTCACCCTAGCCTGATTGCTCCAGAGGCCTCGGATAGCTCCGGAGTTCTCCACTTGCTCGAGTAGTCAGTGTGGAAAACTTTCACGACGGTTGCTGTGTAACCTTTCATGTGGACAGAGTATTCATCTCATTCTGCGATTCATGTCCCACTTCTGCTCGTCCTTCATGTCCCTTCATCGACTTCTTCTCTCGGCCGTCATGGTCGGACTCTGTGTGGCCTCAATCGCTACGGCAACAGAAACCCGTATGCCGATGCGCGGCGCTGGCTTTGTTGCCAATGTTGGCCAGTGGCCTGCGAATGTGCTGTACGCGGTGCGTCAGCCAGGCGCTATGGTCTGGATCACCACATCTGGTGTGACCATCCAGGAGGCCTCTGTTACTGAACAAGACGTTCATGGTGTGGTGTCCGCACAGACGATCCTTGTGAATGGCCGTGTTCCTGAACTTCGCCCAGTTGTTGGTTCGCCGACGACAATGGTCACGTACTTCACACCGACGCATCCGTTGGGCCTTATGGCGCCAGCGTATGATCGCGTGGTTCTGCCAAACGTGGCACCTGGAGTAACGGTTCGATTCGACCTTACCGCTGATGGACGCGTCGAGCGGACGATTTCTGCCGTTTCGTCTGACGCTCGCGCAGCGCTGACGATTGCAGCAGATCGCGGCAACGATGTTCGTGCGATTCAAGCAACTCCACCAACGTCGTTTGTCTACGGCGCATATATCGGCGGCTCGGAGTTCGACGTCGTTGCTGGTGTCGAGACGCTCAATAATGGTGACGTTGTTGTGGCGGGATCTACGCTCGGTTTGAGTTACCCTGAAACGCTCGGCACATATCGTAAGACAAGGTATGGTCTGCTTGATGCGTTCGTGATGCGTTGTGATGCACAGCTCACGCGCGTGCTCGGCTATACGTTCTACGGCGGCAATGGTGATGATCGCGTTCGTGCGATGTCGAAGGCAGATGCAAACGGTATCGTTATCGTTGGCGAGACGCGTTCGAATGACATCCCAACAACAACATCGGCTACGGGTAAGACGTACAAGGGGTCGCTTGATGCATTCGTTGCTTCGTTCGATTCAACGTTGACAAAGCTGCGTGCCGGCTTTTATCATGGTGGCAACAATGACGACATCCCACGTGGTGTGGATGTTGATCAGTATGGAACGATTGTTATCTGCGGTAGCACGCTGTCGACAACTGGTATGACGGTGACGGCCCCGGCAACGTCGGTTCTTACGTGGACATACCGCGAGGGCAACCGCACGCGAACAGCCACGGTTAACCTCACATCTGGTCGCACACTCGCGGGACAGACAGATGGTTTCGTAGCCACGTTCAATGCTGCAGGAGCAATTCAACAGTCTCGCTATTACGGCAAGGCTGGACTTGAGTACTTCAACTCGGTAGCGTTTGATGGCTTGGGCCGCATCATCCTTACGGGTATGACGAATGCAACTGACTTCGAAGCGGTCCCAGCTTATGCAACCACGTGGGAAGGACGCCTCCCGTACGACCGTTCGTACAATGGTGGCGCTTCAGACGCATTTGTGATCCGCTTTAATGCATCAATGGCGTTCTCGCAGACCGACGACGACAGCTTTGCTACGTTGCTCGGCGGGAACAAGGATGATGAAGGTGTGTTCGTAAAGGTCGACGACAAAGGCAAGATTCACATCGTTGGTGCAACGACGTCAACGAACATGCCTACTGAGGGTTCGTTCTCAGCCTCGAATCTCGGACGCAAAGATGCGTTCTACGCAGTGCTGGGTGTCGACGGTGGAAGCCTCTCCGGGTGTGCCTACGTTGGAGGCTCTGGCGACGACTCGCCGTATGCTGCGCGCCTGAGTGAAACAAGCTCGAACATCACAATCGCAGGCACGACAACATCGATGGACTATCCGGTGGTTGGCGATGGTGCTATTGATGCAGTGCAGGGTCCGACAGATGGCTTCGTGACCACGGTTAACCTTGGTTCAATCGTGAATTCAACACGCGTTACTGGTCTTCTCGCTGACACTGTTGTTGGTGTCCAGCTCAACAAGTACGGCTACCCGTTCTACGTTGCGAACACGACGTCGGCAGATCTTCGCACGCACGACTCAACCTTCGGCAAGGCGTCTTCGGGTCCGAAGGGATACGTTGGAAAGATTGCTTTCGGTACGATTGAACTCACACTGCCAGTTGAGGGTAATGTCCTGTGTATCGACAAGACATATCCAATCACATGGGCAATCAACGGTGTGAATGACACAGTACGTTATCGCGTGCAGTATGCGCCGTTTGGTAAGGATGCATGGATCGATCTTGCAAAGAGCGTGCTTGGACGCAACTACCAGTGGAAGATTCCGAAGATTGCTCTGGGTGATTACGTTGTACGTGTAACAACGATGCATGGACACGAGACGAAGCTTCTTGCGCCATTCATTGTATCGGATAAGCCAGCAATCACACGTCAGCCTGCAAACGCAAGCGCATGTGTTGGACAGTCGCTGTCGCTCTCGGTGGAAGCGTCAGGTCCGGGCCTGACATACCAATGGCGTAAGGCAGGCACCGCGATCAAGGATGCAACACAGCCAACGTATACAATCGCATCGGTAGATGCGTCATCGAGCGGTTCATACGACTGTATCGTAACGGGAACATGCGCGCCTGCGGTGACGTCAACTGCAGCTGCGGTTGCTGTAGCAACACCTACAGCGATTACGTCGCAACCATCAAACGTCACGGTTGAAGAGAAGAAGGGCTTCACACTCTCATTAGTTGCGTCGGGTTCGAATCTGACATATCAGTGGAAGAAGAACGGCGAAGCAATTAGTGGTGCCACTACTGCGACGTATAGCGTTGCAGCAGCTGGGAAGTCTGACGAAGGTGCGTACCTCTGCGAAGTAGGCGGTGGGTGCGGCACAGTGTCGAGCTCGGTTGCGCAAGTTGTCGTAACGCCAACAACAAGTGTTGATGGCGAGACGACTATCTCCGGCGCATTTGCATCGATCGTTGGTCCACAACCAGCAACGGCATCTGTGTACGTAAAGGTTACGCTCGGTACATCAACGGATGTTGTGCTGACGATTGTTGATCTGCAAGGACGCCGAATCGCGCAATCAGTGATTGGGAATCTCAATGCTGGTACGCACATCCTGCCGGTTGACGTGGTTGCATGCGCTTCAGGTATGCACCGTATCGAAATTGTTGCAGGCGCGCAGCGTATTGCACTGCCACTCAGCGTGTCGCGCTAAGCAGTTACGCGCTGCGTCGCATTCGTGCGACGAACAAACCATCTGTCGAATGATGCAACGGGTCGCACTGCAAGGTGTGGCCCGTTGGTTGTATCTGCACGTCCATGCGCTGCATGATGGGAGTAAGATCGTCGGCAACAAACTCAGGATGCGCAGCAAGGAATGCCGCAACAACATGCTCGTTTTCAACTGGCAGAATACTGCAGGTGGCATAGACGAGCACACCGCCTGGTCGCACTGCGTTGGAATAGCTCGAGAGAATATCGAGCTGCTTTGCACCATGACGTGCCGCAACGTCGGGCTGAAGTCGCCACTTGACCATTGGTAAACGACGAACAGTGCCCATGCCGCTGCACGGGGCATCGACGACCACCATATCGAATTGCGGACGGTTGAATGTTGCGTTGTGTTCGACGTGAATCGATCGCACGCCTGCACGCGCAGCCCGCTTTGACACTTCCTTGAGTCGCGGCCACGCAATATCGTGCGCAACAAGGTTGCCGTGATCGTTCTGGAGATCCGCAAGGTGAAGCGTTTTGCCTCCAGCTCCCGCGCATGCATCAAGAATGCTATCGCCCTCCTGCGGAGCACACGCATAGCCAATGAGCTGACTGCCCTCGTCTTGCACTTCGACAATGCCGTTGAGGTACAGCGGATGCTGCATCAAGTTCACACGCTGATGCACAACGATTGCAGCGGGTGATAAAGCGCCCAGCGTACATTCGATGTCCTCCGACTGAAGCTGCTGGAGCACACGCTCGCGACTGGCTCGACGCAGGTTGACGCGCAACACCATTGGTGCGCTCTGCATCATTGATCGCCAAACGTCTGCTGC
>JAURNF010000023.1 GCA_030830285.1 Candidatus Kapaibacterium sp. | reverse complement strand
CGAAAAGCTTGGCGTTGCTCATTTGAGCACAGGCGATGCGTTTCGAGCTGCTATCAAGAATCAAACTCCCGTTGGACAGCTCGCTCAAGAGTATGTGTCGGCGGGTAAGCTCGTGCCCGATGACATCGTAGCCAAGATCGTTGAAGAGGCTATGACGAACGAAGCATTTGCCAATGGATGCATCCTCGACGGATTCCCACGCACGCGTGCACAAGCTGAAGCACTCGAGGGCATGCTCAGCGCCAAGGGTGCTGAGATCTCCAAGGTGGTCAACATCGCAGTTGACGACAGCACAATCATCGCACGCCTCCTCCAGCGCGGTCGTGCCGACGACCAAGAAGAGATCATTCGTCACCGCCTCAACGTGTATAACGACGAGACGGCGCCGCTCCTTGACTTCTATGGTGGCAAGGGGCTCCTCACCACGATCGATGGCATCGGTGAGGTAGTCGACGTAAACACTCGGATCCTCGCAGCGATCCAGGCATAACCAGCAACGTAGAGCTGACTGTTCACTGTGTGGATAACTGCACATAGTGTGGACAATCGCGTCCGCCTGACACCGATGTCTTGTCAGGGCGCAGTGTGGATTCCGTCTGTAACACGTTGAAAACATAATTGCGTAGATTCGCTTCTCTCACTTGGTGAGGTCCCTCGAACAACCTCGGATTTTCTGTGGTCGGACGTCGACAGTTATGCACACTGATCGTGCTTGCGAGCATTGCGACCTTCGCAACTGCGCAGCAGGGTAGCTTCGTAGGCACCCTCGAGGGGGGCGTCGTGAAGTACCATGGAGAGCTCTCCGACGACATGTTTGGTCCGCAGGGCGCGATCAGCCTTCGCTACGCCGCGCTGGATAACCTCTGGGTTGGCGCACGCATCGGATTAGGTGAGTATCAATGGAAGGTCACCCCGTCCAAGATTGCGCAATACCCCGACTACTTTGGTCAGGGGGCTACACGAGGCGATCGCTATCCCGGTGGCCTGGCGACGATTGAAGACCATAGCGAGAGCCGCATTTCCTCTGCCGACCTTCTTGTGTACTATGCACTTACGACGTCGATCCCGGCCCGACCCTACGTTACCGTTGGGATTGGTGCCATCAACTTCCAGCCCTCGACCGGATCCGATCACACCGCTCTGCCGGGTGTAGAGCGTGGGCGCTACCCGAAGACCGTATCAAGTGTTGTCGTGGGTGGTGGGGTGTCCATCCCAATCTCGAATCGCGTTGGACTTGAGCTTGCGGCCGAACACCGATTCGCGTTTTCTCGCTATCTCGATGACCTAGCGACGGTCCTTGGAAATGATGCGCTGACCAGTATACGGATTGGAGTATCGTACGCGTTTTCCACAGGAAATGCTCGAAATGTCGACGATTCTGACCTAAGACATTGGTTTACAGAAAAATCTCCAAGTTGCTTGATTTCAGATAGTTTAAGCTGTGCTTTCCACACAGCCTGCGAGTGTTGCTATCCACAAGGTTGTACACAGGACGTATGTTGCTGTTGTTGTTGCTGCTGCTGCTGCGGAGGTCAAGGTAGTGGTACTGGAGCGGCTGCTCCGAGTCCAACCCCAGAAGCGGCACCTGCTCCTCCAGCACCCCAGGGTGGTGGGGGTGGACCCAAGCCCGAGCCCATGGGCGTGCCATGTCCACCGGGTCAGCATCGTGAGTGTTATGGTCCGCCAGGATTTGGCATCTGTGTTGATAACCTCCCACCGACGGGGCCGCAACGCATCCGTTGGGAGTTAGGGCGTAAGCTCGACGATGGCAGTTTGTTGCGCGAAGTTGACGGGAAATGGTACCGAAAGCAGGACATGCCCGACGGTACGACAAGGGTTACCAAGGGGGTGCTCCCGTTTACGGCAGCCGAGTGCAAGGAATGCAAGGAAAAGGCAGAGCGGCAAGCACGAGAATCGAAGATGAATCGGGGAACAACGAAATGACACGACTTCTACGCCAAGTTCAATCCATCACAGTCCGCATGAGCTTGATGCTCGTGCTGGTCATATGTGCAACAACGCCAGGAACTGCTCAGATGAAGCAGGGCGAGGTGGTTGGAGCCATCTACGGTGGCGTGAACAAGTATCATGGTGAGTTTTCGGACGACATGTTTGCTGTGTCGACCGGGATTGGTGTGTCGTATGCGGCGATGGACCGACTCCTGATCGAAGCTCGGTTTGGACTCGGGGAGTATCGTTGGAAGATCACCGATGTCAAGCTCCGCCGTTTTCCAGGGTACTTCGGAACTGACGCAGAGATTGGTGACAGGTATCCTGGTTCTCTCACCACCATTGAGTCTGACAACGAAAGTCGCGTGACAACGGTGGACCTCGCGGCGTCCTGGATCATTGTTCCAAACATTCCAGCTCAGCCATTTGTAAGCGTAGGCGTAGGTCTGTTCAACTTTGCTCCATCCAATTCGGAGGAGCATTCGGCGCTTCCCAACAACTTGGCTCGCGTCTATCCACGCACCGTTGTTTCAATTCCGGTAGGTGGTGGAGTTCACATCCCATTCTCGGCGGCGGTCGGACTCATGCTCCGTGCCGAACATCGCTTTGTGTTCTCGCCATATCTCGACGACATCAAGGCCGATCATGGCGATGATGCCTTAACGACCATTTCGCTCGGACTCTCCTACAACTTCAACGCACCTGGTCCGACGTCGGAACCACGTTCTGTCGAAGTCCGAGAGGTCATTCGCGAAACACGCATTATGCAGCCACCCCCTTCGTGCCATCGCTGTGGATGTGCCATGATGCACGGGTGCTGTTGTCAGCGAGGCAGCGGACGTCAAGAGCCCATGCGCGACGCCCCGCCAGCCGCACTGCCAGCCCCATCAGCACAGCCGGCACCAGCCCCCGAGCCAGCCGCTGCACAACCAACACCAGAGCCCGAGCCGACACCTACACCTACACCCGAGCCGACACCAGAGCCCGAGCCGGCCCCTGCACCCGAGCCGACCCAGTCGAAGCCAAAGAAGCGGAACTCCTTCTCGAAGGACATCCGCTTTGTGGTGAACACCGATGAATTCGACACCAAGCAACCAGAGACAGAGAAGAACCTCCAGGAGCTTCTCACCTACATGCAGGAATCATGTGACGATCTGCAGGTCATGATCGAGGGTCACGCAAGCGCCGATGGTCCACCTGAACGCAACCGTGAGCTCAGCAAACTGCGCGCCCAGAAAGTGCAGCAATGGCTCATAGATCAAGGAGTTGCGCCTACAAAGATTCGTGGCGCCATGGGTTTTGGATCATCGATGCCGCGGGTTGTGGAGCCATCGCCGGCAGTGGCGAAGACCATGTCTAAGGACCAACTTGAGACCATCCGCCGTCAGAATAGGCGCATCGAGATTGCAGTTCTACGCGATTGTAATCCCCAGTAAACCCCGCCCACTTGATGAATATCTTTTCATCAAGCGTTCATAGGGTTGGTGTGGAAAACCCCTAAGTTGCCGTTCTCCACAACCGTGGAGGAAGCATATTTGTGCTTCTGCAACGTCTCAGCCGCAGTGTAGGGTGACTGCGCGATTGAGTGAAATATCCTCGCACAACTATGGAGGACGACCCTAATGACCAAGCGTATCTCAACTTCGACAATCTTGCAAGTAGCTGTGTTCGTGGTGATTTTCACCACGGTAATGTCAGTTGCATTTATGGTTCAGGCGCACGACATGCCAGCCGTTCCGGTGGTGGTTGCCGCAGAGCCAGCAGCGCCAGAAGCACCAGCTCCAGCAGCTATCACACTTGAGGATGCCCCTGATGGGTTTGCATCGTGGTATGGCGAGCCATTCCATGGTCGTCGCACAGCCAGTGGCGAGCGATACGACATGCATTCCTACACGGCTGCTCACCGCTCGTTGCCATTCGGTACAATTCTCCGCGTACAGAACAACAAGAATGGCCGAATCATCCTCGTCGAAGTCACAGATCGTGGTCCGTTCATTAAGAAGCGCGTCGTCGACCTGTCGTACCGCGCTGCCCGTCATCTCGGTGTATCGGTAACATCGGTACAACTTGATGCGCTTACCGCTGAGACTGTCGCATCGTTCTACGCAACACAGCCTGACCGTGTTCTTGCGTTCACGCCGGAGTTCGATCCTGTTGCTATGGATGCAGCAGACCTCGATGCGCTCGCTCCAGCTGCTTCTCTTACAGCTGTCATGAGCTCACGTGGTGATGCCGAATACATCATCGTCCGTCCAGGTACAAAGGGACGTCTGCAGTTTCTCCGCGCCTGCAAGGCAGACGCGTAAGGTAACTTCCACAGGGTGCTACTGACCCTGGAGAACCCACCGTGCTAATCGCGCAACAACATCCGTACGGATGGTTTCGCTCGTGCGCGCCATCTCATCGTCAGTACAGTCATCGCACTCTTGAAACTGGTGGTTGGTGTTTGGGTAGAGTTCCCATGCCCACGTGCCCAACGTTGACCTGACTTTACCAAGGTATTGGAATGCCGCTAGATGCACTGAGCCTGGCACTTCAATGTCGCGTTCCGCGAAGAGGGCAAGCGTTGGACGTGTCACTATCAGATAGGCGGAACGATCGTACCAGAGATAACTGCGGAGCCATGGTATGAGCGTGCTCTGCATGTAAAGCTCACGTCCCGGACGCTGAAGCTGTCGCACCATTGGATAGCGCAAGGCAACATCCGGACGATTCATCAGCACAGAGTCAGCGATCGATAGCAAGCTTGGCACAAGTGCCTGATTATCGGTTGTCGGAGATGCAAGAAGTAGGTCACACCATGCTGCAACGAGACCCGTTGCCACGCCAACTAACTCTGCATCCGTTCCGCGACTGAGCTCACGAGCTTTGAGTTGCTCAAGAAGTGTTTCTTTTCCTGACAGCATCGGTGTTGACATCAACGCGATCCGCGTGACGCGATTCGGGTAGCGGCGTGCGACCATCGCCGCTGCAAGTCCGCCCTCACCATGCCCAATAATCACGATGCGCGTGGTATCAATACGTGGATGGATCCACATCGCATCCAGCACGGCAGATACATCGCTTGCCTCATCATCAATCGACACATCGCTACCGAAACCTGTTGTCTGACCTGTCCCACGATCATCAATGCGGACTGTCGCGATGTTCCGCTGAGCGAACAGCGATGCCAACACCAAGTACAATGCATGCCCATGCTTACCCCGTGCCACACGATCGGTTTGCCCGCGATCACCGGCGAGTATCACCAGTGGGTAGCGTCCGAGCGTGTCTGGATAGGTAAGCTCACCTCCAACGAGAATCCCCGCTGGACGATTCGGGATACGGAAGGTCTCCGTAAGAAATGGCGGACTCGACCCTGGCTCCTGCGTGCGTGCTGCCTCGTAGAGCTTCTTCATTGTGACGGGTGAGTTCGTGCGACGCTGCACCCACGTTCCCGTGAGTTGTCGCTGTATTGGGTCGTGCACTGCCTGCACGGCAACATCTGCTGAGTCGCTCTGCAAGAGAATCTTGCCATCAACGCATGACACAGTGGAGAATCGATTGCCGATCCAGCCAAAATTCGGCGCGTCCCATGTAGCATCGCATGGTCCGTTGACATAGGCAACAATGTGAACGATCACCCGACTTCGTGCTCCGGTGGAGAGGAAGATGTCGCCGGAGTACGAGCCTGACAGGTTCGTATCAAGCTGCTGCTCGAACGGAACTACGAGCGACTGTGCCGCCACTCGGCAGGGAACTGCGAGGGCCGCGATCATGCATGTGGCGAGGAAGACGAGGTACCGTGACCTGATTGCCATGTTTTTTTTAGAACAGTGAAACTCTACGAACCTAATTTGCGTACTTGGCATCTCGTTCGACACACCAATCGCAATTTCGATTATTTGGAGTACATCTATGCAGCGTTTCCTTCTCACACTTGCAGTGGCAGTGTTCGCCGTTGCGAACATGTCCGCTATCACGCTCGAAGAGATTCTGGCAAAGAACCTCGCCGCGCGCGGTGGTAAGGCCAAGCTCGAGGCTATCAAGACCTATACCGTCGATGGCACAATGTCGATGGCGCAGGGTATGGACCTGTCCTTTACCCAGTCGATGAAGCGTCCAATGAAGTTCCGCATGGACATGTCGTTCCAGGGAATGTCGATGGTTACGGCATTCGACGGAACAACGGCATGGAGCAAGAATCCGATGGCCGGTAACAAGGTCGAAAAGGCTCCGGAGTCGGAAGTAAAGCGTATGGCAGAGCAAGCCGACCTTGACGGTGTGCTTGTAAACTCCAAGGACAAGGGCTACAAGCTCGAGCTGGTAGGATCAGAAGACATTGACGGTTCGACAGCATATAAGATCAAGGTTACCGATAAGGACAATGAGGTAAGCCACTTGTTTGTCGACGCAGTGACATGGCTCGAAGTCATGTGGTCGAAGAGCATGTCGATGATGGGTCAAGAAGCAGACGTTGAAATTTTGATGTCGAACTATCAAGACATTGCCGGCGTACAAATGCCGATGCTCATGGAGATTCGTTCAGAAGGCCAGACAATCATGTCGATGACATACAGCAACCCGAAGGTCAACGAACCAATTGCGGACGATCGTTTCGCATTCCCAGGAGATGCTGGCGAGCCAAAGAAGGATGACAAGGCGAAGGACAAGGCAGCCACGCCGTCGAAGAAGTAAACAATCAGTGAAACGACAATACAGCCCCCGCTCCTCGCGGGGGTTGTCATTTCGGAGAGTTCCTCATGAAGAAGTACACATTTGTGATCGTCCTTGCGATGATCACGGGCAGCGCTATCGTTGCATCAGCACAACAGATCACCTCGGGCATGTTGGGTCCACTCCGCCCTCGCAGTATCGGCCCCGCTGTCATGAGCGGACGTATTGCGGACATCGCCGTGGTCGACACAGCACCGCGTCGCTTATATGTTGGCGCAGCTGGTGGAGGCCTGTGGAAGACCACGACAGGGGGCGCGTCGTTCACTCCGGTGTTTGATGACTACAACCAATCCATTGGTGCGATCACCATCGATCAAGCACGTCCGGACACCGTTTGGGTTGGAACAGGCGAGTCATGGACACGCAATAGCGTGTCGCTCGGAGATGGCGTTTATCGCACCACCGATGCTGGCAGATCATGGAAACGCATGGGGTTGGATTCCACGGAGCGCATCTCGCAGATCGTGATGCATCCCACAACGCCATCAACGATCTACGTCGCTGCACCAGGTCCGTTGTTTCACGACAGTCCACATCGAGGGTTGTTCCGAAGCACCGATGCAGGTGCAACGTGGCAGAAGATTCTCGCAGGTGACGCGCGGACGGGATGCACGGACATCATCGTGAACAAGAAGAACCCAAAGATTCTTCTCGCATCGATGTGGTCATTCCGTCGCACAGGATGGTCGTTCGCATCTGGTGGAAGTGGTTCGGGCATCTTTCGTTCTACCGACGGAGGAGCAACATGGAAGCGTATGACCACTGGACTCCCGAGTGGGGAACTCGGACGCATTGGACTTGCCGCGTCACCCGTCGACCCGCAGTTGATCTATGCATGCGTTGAGGCATCAGAATCCGGACTCTACCGCAGCACCGATGGTGGACAGACCTGGGAACGCCGATACAAGGGAAGTGCAGTCGATATCCGTCCGTTTTACTTCTCGCGTATCGTGTGCGACCCAGTAAACAAGGATGTGCTCTACAAGCACGGCATCCAACTGTATCGCTCAGACGATGGTGGTCAGACGTTTGCCACGATTGCCCAACGCGCGCACTCTGATCATCATGCTGTGTGGATCAACCCTGCAAACACACGTCATCTTCTGATCGGAACTGATGGTGGATTGTATGCCTCCGACGATCGCGGCACAACTGTAAGGTTCTTCGGCAACCTCCCGATCTCGCAGTTCTATCATGTTCGTGCCGATAATCAAGACCCGTTCATGGTCTACGGTGGACTCCAAGACAACGGCTCATGGAGAGGTCCGTCACGTAAAAGCGGAGGCATTCGCAATCGCGACTGGACGACCGTAGGGGGTGGTGATGGCTTCTACGTTGTGCCCGACCAAACCGAACCCCACATCGTGTTTTGGGAATCACAAGGCGGAAACGTTGTGCGGACAAATCTCAAGACGATGGAATCGAAGTCTGTTGCCCCAACACCAGACGATGGCACATTGAAACTCCGCTACAATTGGAACACGCCGATCGTTGCTGGCTCAGCGCCCGGCACGATCTACGTTGGTTCGCAGTATCTGCATCGCACCACCGATCGCGGTGAAACGTGGACGCGGATTTCGCCAGACCTCACGACGAATGATCCAGTAAAGCTGAAGCAGGATGCTACCGGCGGACTTACCCTTGACAACTCATCAGCAGAAAATCACTGCACCATCTATACGGTCGCCGAAGAACCTACAAACGCAAACGTAATCTGGGTAGGAACAGATGATGGCAATCTGCACGTAACATCGAATGCAGGTGCAACGTGGAAGCGAATCGCGGTGCCTTACTCAATCGCACCGCCGGGTGCATGGGTGTCGCACGTTGAACCATCACGCCACAATCCTGGAACGTGTTTCGTGACGTTTGACGCGCACACGCGTGGTGATCATCGCACATATGTCGCAGAGGTTTCAGGCTTTGGATCGAACTGGCGTAACCTCGTCTCGAGCGACATGCGCGGCTATGCTCATGTGGTCAAGCAGGATCCCGTCCGCTCGAACATCCTCATGGTTGGAACCGAGCATGGTTTGTACTTCAGTCTCGACACAGGTGCGTCGTGGATCATGATGAAGAACGGGTTTCCACCTGTTGCTGTGCGTGATATCGACATTCAGCCATCGACAAACGCAGCAGTGATTGCAACGCACGGACGAGGTCTGTACATCATCGACAACCTCAACATTCTGCGCGAAATCACACCTGAGATGTTCGCGAAGGATCTTACGATTCTCCGATCACCCGTTGCGCTGCGTTCGCTTGAGTCAGGTGAAGAAACATGGTTCGAGAGTGACGCAGAGTTTCGCGGTGAATCCATCGGACGTGACACACGCGTATGGTATGTGCTGCGAGAGCGGCATTCGAAAGGCCCCTTTACCATCACGATGAAGGACAGCACAGGAAAGGTTATCCGCACCATACCTGCATCAGGACGAAAAGGACTCAACAGCGTTGAAATCCCGATACGTAATCAAGCGCCCCTTACCGCAGCATCAACCGTTGGCGGTGCATTTGGTTCGCTGTTCGGTCCGCTGCTCGCGGAGGGCACCTACACGCTGGAGTTTACACGTCAGGGTTCGACGACCACTTCGACGCTGCGTGTGATAACCGACACAACGCTGGGTCACTCCGTGGCCGATCGGCAAGCACAACAAGCATTGATGCAGGAGCTGTATGATCTCACTGAGGAGCTTGCCATTACCGTGGCGCAGCTTCAGCAGGCAAAGGACTCGCTCGCTGTTCGGGGCGGTCCAGCAGCGGTGCGTGATTCTATTGCCTCACTGCACGCATCCCTGGTGAACACCAAGGAGGGGATGATCACCGGCGAGGAACAGGTCCGGGAACGTCTATCGTCGCTCTACGGCGAGATCAACTCCTATCTCGGACGGCCCTCGAACTCCCACCAGCAACTGGCAGCCTCGCTCAAGCAGCGCGTTGCAGACGCAACCCGCACCACGCAAGAACTGCTATCAGGGGTCAAGGACGTGTCGCTTCCATCACGGCGCGATGTAGAGCTTGCTCTCCGGAGTGCAAAGAAGTAAGCGCGTCGTATCTTCGCGATCCTCTCCATCGTTTCCAATTGGATTAGGTGCTGCTATGAACCGTACCGCTGCTCTCTACATCGGACTAACTGCTTGTGCGATCCTCGCGCAGGGTTTTCAATGTGCATCCTCGGATGTTGCAGTTGCAAAGAAGGCAATGCAGCAGCAGGATTTTTCGAAGGCGAAGGCCTCGCTTGAGAAAGCTCTTGCTGCGAACCCGAATGATTGCGATGCATTGATGCTCCTCGGCGACGTGAATGATCGTCTTCGTGATGTCGAGGGCATGCTTGACGCCTATCAGAAGGCACGGTCCTGCGAAGGCATCAAGCCGCAGCAGAAAGAAGCCATTTCGGTGACCCTCTACAACGAATGGGTTGTGTCGTACAACGAAGGTATTAGCACCTACAACTCATACATCGAAACAAGCGACCGCGCGAAGCTCAGCGCTGCGATGGCGGCACTCAAGCGTGCTCGCAACGTCAAGCCTGAGTTTCCGGATCCACTGCCGTTGATGGGACAGATCGCGGAGGTAACGGGCGATACAAATGCGGCGATTCAACACTACACGGCCTACTGGAACCTCGAGAAGCCCGGTGCAGACATCATGCGTTCGAAGGGCGTTGCCATTGGTGGAACTCGTGGTGCAATGCTCAAGGCACTTGGCACGCCTGTTACAACAAAGATGGATTCGATTGATAACGGCGTGATCTACAAGGATCGCTTCGACATTGGTGGACGTGACATGATCACGTTTGCGTTCGCGCAAGGAACGGCAGATGCAGAGATTGAAGGCTGGTCGTATAATCCACCAGCAACCGTCACAGAACTCGAAAAGTGGCGTGTACGAACCCTCTCCACTAGCCCGCTGAAGTCACTCGCATTTATCGCATACTCACGTGGCGACAATCAACAATCGCTTGATTGGGCGAATGCAGCAATGTCGGTGAAGCCGAAGGATCAGGACTTGGTGCCGCTTCGCACACAAGTGCTGCAGAACCTTGGCAAGGGCGACGAGGCGATGTCGGAACTGAAGACACAAATCGATCGTGACCCATCGGCTGTTGCTACACGCCTCCAATACGCAGCCATGCTCTCGAGCAGCGAAAAGTACGCTGAGGCGAATCAGCAATACCTCAAGGTACTCGACCTTGATGCGAAGAATGAAACTGCTCTGTATAATCTGGCCGCGAACTACAAGAATATTGCCAGCGACAAGCAGCGAAATGAATTGCTGAAGATGGATAAGAACAAGAAGTACGTGCCAGATACGTCATATCTGGGCGACTTGCAGACGGCAGCCTCGTACTTCGAGCAGTTGCGCTCGGCTTCAGCAAAGTACCGTGATGACCTCATTGTGCTTGAGCAGCTGGCCAACACCTATGAGGTTCGGAAAGAGCCAGCCAAGGTCAAGGTAATAATCATGGAACTCGAAGCGCTTGAGGATCGCTATCGCAGCAACCCTGAGTACTATCGCGTAATGGAAGGCCTCTATGGCCGCAATAAAATGATGGACAAAATGAAACAAGCACAAGAAAAGGGAGCAAAACTCTAATGTCGAATCCAACGAACAACCAGCCAGAACAGCAAATGACCATCGAGCTTGGCGAGAAGGAAGCCGAAGGCATTTACTCGAATCTGGCCATCATTTCGCACTCACCGGCCGAGTTTGTGGTCGATTTCACACGAATCCTGCCTGGCGTGCCAAAGGCACGCGTCCATGCCCGGATCGTGATGACCCCTCAGCACGCGAAATTGCTCCTCCACGCGCTGGCAGACAATATCGGCAAGTTCGAAAACCAGTACGGAGAGATCCAGGTGGACGGACAACATCAGCCATTTCCTCCAGGTGTGACGAATATCAACTGATTTTTCGTATGTTTGTCGTTCCCTAACGAACGGTCAACCAGAATTTCCGGTGTG
>JAURNF010000169.1 GCA_030830285.1 Candidatus Kapaibacterium sp. | reverse complement strand
GCGCCTCACTGCACGGATGCAATGAGGCGCTCAAATGAGATGTAGTTATCGTGTTAGAACGCGATCACGTAGCGTACGCCGATGTTGAGTCCGTCCCAAGCGAAACTGCTCGACTGCGCCGTAAGTACGAGCGCATTTGACCCCATGCCAAAGCGAACATGCGTACCATACGCTGTGTATGAACCACGCTCCCAGTCAGTCAAAGAGCCAATCGTATTACTCTCAACTTCCCAGCCGAGCTGGGCGAAGGGAATAATCTGCAGCTTGTCGCTCACGACTGCCGTGTACGAGGTTGAGAGACCGAGCGAGTAATCCGTATCGGTCAAATCACCAACAACTGAGCCTGTTCCTGTTTCCGTGGAGTAACCACCGACGAAGCCGAGGTTAAATCCACCCTTGTCCCCTGCCCACACTGGAAAGTAGCCCACTTGCACCGCAAGCTCAGAATTTGAAGTGTGCCCAAGGCTACCAACGCCATTGCCAACACCGTAGTCAGCCTGGATACCGAGACCGAAGTTGGTCATGTACATCGCACCAAACGTGTACTCGCTGCGATCTGAGTTCTTGAGTGCAAGATTCACAAACGGCGTCACTGACGACGTGCCCGATGATGTGAATGGCACCATTTGCGCTGTTGCTGAAATGACCGATACAGCAACAACTGCGACGAGCGATAGATATCGCTTCATAGTTCCCCCTATGAATGAAAACACGTTGTGTGCGGAATGCACAGTCGCAATATAATCGACAGCACTCATGTCACTATAGCCTGGTGTCGTATCTTCGGCCATTCTTCAATTGCGCTCGATGCTAGAGCGCGCATAGGGGGCTATGATGAAGTTGTTTTCCGCGCTGTGCATCTGTGCATTGATCATTGTGTCGTCGTGCACGGAATCGACGATTGTCGAACCAGAAGCACCTTCCACATCAGAGATTCGAATCGGCACGCAGGTATGGATGACCACGAATCTCAATGTGAGTACGTTCCGGAATGGAGATTCAATTCCACATGCGTCGACCTATGAGCTTTGGGAGAAAGCATCAAACGAAGGCACACCGGCGTGGTGTTACTACGACAACAATTCAGCGAACGGTGCGCGCCACGGCAAACTCTACAACTGGTATGCCGCAACTGATCCGCGAGGCCTCGCGCCAGTCGGCTATCACGTCCCAACAGATCAAGAATGGACTACGCTCATCGACTTCCTTGGCGGATCGGACGTAGCTGGTGGCAAGATGAAGAGCAAGAGTGGCTGGCTGAGCAATGGCAATGGAACTGACAGTAGTGGCTTTTTCGGATTGCCGAGTGGCTTCGTTGACTTCAACGGACTCTTCTACAGTCAGGGCGAACTTGGCCATTGGTGGAGCTCAACGGTCAGCAACAACAACCTCGCTTTCAAACGCTACCTCGGTCGCAACACGAACAAGTGTTACCGCGGCGCCTTCTACATGGGCAATGGATTTTCCGTGCGGTGTGTGAAGGACTAAGTAACGAGTGGTCGCATCTGCTCGTACGCCGTCTGTGCACCACCCACCGTGCACAGAACCAGCGCACAAAGCACCCCTAGAAATACTCTTCGTAGCATCTACCACTCCCCATCATCAGATAATTGCAGCCTATACATAACGACAAAACTACATGCAATTGCGACATCAGTGCATTACAGTTAGTGCAGATCTTTACATCGCAATGTGGTCGAGAGTATATTTACGTATGGATACTTCCTCACGTCGTCGGTTTCTCGCAACGAGCATGCGTGCAGCGGCTGGACTTGCCGTTGCTCCAACGTTTGCCTCTATTATTCAAAGCTGTACGAGCGATACACCCGTTGGTCCTTCTGGCAAGTGGATTGAACTTGCCGAGGCGCTTGAAGGACTCCTCGTGGTTCGCGAGGATCTAGACTTTGCGCGGCTGAACACGCAGTATGCCTTGGCCTACCTCTCGGTAGTGCCGCAGGCAATTGCCCTTTGTACGAGCGAAGACGACGTGATTACATGCGTGAAGTGGGCTCGTGCGAATAACGTTCCCATTGCTGCTCGGTCGGGTGGACACTCCTATGCGGGATTTTCGCGTACGACTGGATTGCTGATCGATCTTTCGCAGATGTCATTGATCTCGTACGATCCAGCGACGCAACGTGCAACGCTTGAAGGGGGCGCGCACAATCGTGAAGTGTACAATGTTGGTCGGTCTGGCAGTATGTCCATCACACATGGACGGTGCAAAGCTGTTGGAGCTGCGGGGCTTGTTCTTGGTGGCGGTATCGGTTTCAACATGCGGAACAAGGGGCTCTCCTGCGACCAATTGGTCTCAACGCGCATCGTCCTTGCATCGGGTGAGGTTATTACCGCGAGTGCTACAGAGAATCCCGATGTGTTCTGGGCAGTACGCGGAGCTGGCGGCGGCAACTTTGGCATTCACACGCAGTTTGTGATGCAGATGTTCCCTGTGACACGCGTTACATGGTTCCGTTTGCAATGGGAAACAGAGCTTGAGCGAGTGTTTGACGTGTTCCAAGATGTTGCGCTGGCAGCGCCACCTGAGTTTGGTGCAAAGTTCATGCTCAACGCGCGCAAGACGCATGCTGACAATCAACTCTACATCGAGATTCTCGGTCAGTTCGCCGGCGACGAAGCACAACTTCGCTCGATACTGGCACCAGTTGTAAACGTCGCCGCTCCCTCACTTGAAGTCGTGCAGAATCTCCCATACTGGGATGCACAAGAACAACTTTCAGAGAACGGTAGTCCAGAGTATGCACACGAGCGATCGCGCTTCGCCTTCAGTAAGATTTCGCCCGAAGGCAGAGATGCGATCTTCCGGAACTTGCGGAATTGGCCCGGCACTTCGGTCGATGCGCAATGGAAGTACTTCTTGATGGGCGGACGAATCGGCGATGTCGCAAACGATGCAACAGCGTTCGCGTTTCGAAACGCCACGATGATTACGTCTATCGATCTCGAGTGGATGGCTGCTGATTCGAAGAACCTTACACAGAACTTCGCATGGCTGGATGCATTCCATGCAGAAATGGAACAGTATACATCGCGTCATTGCTATGTGAACTTCATCGACAATCGCCAAGCAAATCATCTTGACGCCTACTATGGCAACAGTGTGGAGCGTCTGCGAGAGGTGAAGCGCAAGCTCGATCCTGACAACGTGTTCTCAAACCCACAGTCTGTGCCGGTGTGATAATCACGACGCATTGATCGCAAAACAACAACGTCCTATCACACCAGATGTGATAGGACGTATGCGTTTGTAGTCCCGAGCAGATTCGAACTGCTGACTTTCAGCTTCGGAGGCTGACGTTCTATCCAGCTGAACTACGGGACCAATTGGAGCGCAAAAGTACGGAATTACGGAGTGTGATGTTTAGCGACGCTTTGTTGGTCGCAATGCATGCTCAAGAGCAATGTTCCGGAGATCGCGCCGCTCGTGTATAACCAGGACGATGCCGACGGTTGATCCATCGACGCGGTAGATGATTCGATATCCGGATTGAAGCACCTGACGATACTGTTTCAATGCAAACCGTGTGAATTCAGGCACGACTACTCCTCGCATTGGGAACCTCGCTAGTTCGTCAATCCGATCAAGGATGGATGTTGCGATTGCAGCCGCCGCTGTGAGCGAATCCTGGCTCGTGACGTATTCCTCGATACGGAGAAGGTCCTCGTATGCAGACTGCGTCACTTCGATAGCATAACGTTTCATTGCTCGTCGATCACTTCGTACTGCGTCGCGCACGCTCTCGTGTTAGACGTGTGCGCGCCTGCTCAGGACTCATGGTGCGCTTCATACGGAGGTCTTCTTCGCCATGCTGCACAAGCTTCAAGAGCTCGATGGCTTCAATCATGCGGTCGTACTCGGTGGGATCAACAAGCACAGCGGCTGCTTCGCCATTTTGCGTGATCACATACGGCTGCTGAGTTTCACGAAGCTCACTCAGCATTTCCGTGGCATTTGCCTTGAAGTAACTGATGGGTTTAATGTTCGATGTTTTAGACATGTTGATCTCGGACGATATTCGGACTTAATTCGGTCCGGCAACATATACAATTTGCGGCTGCCGTCCTACACCGGTATCCTCGGATGAATCACGG
>JAURNF010000168.1 GCA_030830285.1 Candidatus Kapaibacterium sp. | reverse complement strand
GTTGGCTCGGTTCGTGGGGGCGTCGTGAAGAGTCGATTCGAACAGGTTACGGAGCTCCCGGCCGACGTTGTGCTGCGCTCTGATGACACGTTGAGCCCGGTCGTTTCCTTCATTGGGGCCAACGGTGTCTGGGTGTACGCGGGTGCCCCAAACCATACCCTTTCGCCAAGTCCTGATCGCTGTATTGTGATTGAGACGTCTAAGGGGCGCAGAGTGAAGTTTCAGTTCACGAGCATCTACGAGGGCTCGCCTGTTACACCGACGCAAAGCTCTCCGATCGGGTTTTATCACTTCCGCTATGCTAATTTGCGCTGAGGAGAACTGACTATGTACGGTAACATCACCATCGTTGACGGACCAAGCGCGGATCAACCTGTAGACGATCCGATTAAGCTGGCCGAATTTGAAGACAAGATTGCTCGTGGCGAGAAGATCGAGCCGCATGATTGGATGCCGACGGAATACCGTCGCCAACTGATCCGCATGATCGAACAGCATGCCCATAGCGAGATCATCGGTGCACTGCCAGAGGGCACGTGGATTACACGCGCGCCTGGCTTCAAGCGGAAGATTGCTCTCATGGCCAAAGTGCAAGACGAAGTGGGCCACGCCCAACTTCTCTACAGCGCAGCGGAAACGCTGGGCAAGCCACGCGAGAAGATGATCGACGACTTGCTCAACGGCAAGTCGAAGTACTCGAACGTCTTCAACTACCCAGCAGTTACATGGGCCGATACTGCAGTGATCGCGTGGTTGATTGACGCGTCGGCGATCATCAACCAGGTGGCAAACTCGAAGGGCTCGTACGCCCCATATTGTCGCGCACTCGAGCGCATCTGCCAGGAAGAGTCGTTCCACCTCAAGTATGGATACGACAACGTGGTTGCACTTGCAACGGGTACAGCGACACAGCGCGCGATGGTACAGGAAGCACTCAACCGCTGGTGGCGTCCAATCATGCACTTCTTCGGTCCACCCGATGTTGCATCGGTGCACAGCGAGAAGCTCATGAAGTGGAAGGTGAAGATGGCGTCGAATGACGACATGCGCCAGCAGTTCTTCAACCAGTACGTGCCGAAGATTTGGGAGCTTGGACTGACGATCCCTGATGAAGAGTTGAAGAAGGATCCGTTGACAGGGAAGTGGTCGTATGGCGACCCAGATTGGAGTGAGTTCAAGCGCGTGATCAATGGCGATGGACCATGCAATAAGGAACGTCTTGCAGTGCGCAAGATGGCCGAGGAGCAAGGTCGCTGGGTGCGTCAAGCCCTTGCAAAGCCAAGCGAGAAATACGTTGTGCCGTTGGCATAACGGAATATGATTGCAGATTTACCAACGGCACGTGGACGACCTCCATGTGCCGTTGTTCATTGTAGGTGATGTGTAGGCGATAGAGGACTATGATTGAACAGCTCTTCGAACTTGGTAGCGCATCGATGTGGATCTCGCTTGCGATTGCGCTTCTGATCGGACTTCTTATTGGAGCCGAACGCGAGTCGTCTCGTTCGAACGTGCATGTTGGCTTACGCGACTTCCTCGTGATCTCAGCAATCGCGTTTACATGTGCGTTGATCAATGTGTGGTGGTTAACAGCAATCGTGTCCCTCGGATTGTCGGGCGTGATGATCGCTCATCACATGCGCGAGCCTTACGAGGCTGGCATCACCACTGAGATGGCGATGATTGTCACCTTCGTGCTCTCGTACCTGGTGTCGATCCCTGGAGCCGACCAATTCGATGGGATTGGAATTGCGCTCGCAATCATTGTCGTGCTGTTCCTTGATGCGAAGCCAGGAGTGAAGAAGTTCTTCCGCGAAGTGATCACCGATCGTGAGCTTGCCGACACGGTGCGATTCCTCGCATTGATCTTCATTATCCTGCCGCTGCTGCCAGACGGACGGTATGGTCCGTACGGATTCCTTGCCCCGCGCTCGTTGTGGATCGCCGTAATCGCCGCAAGCGGAGTGTCCTTCGTCGGCTACTTCCTTGCCAAGTTCCTCGGTCACCGCAAAGGCGAGATGATCCTCGCCGTCGTTGGCAGTCTCGTGTCGACCACCGTCATGACGCAGACATACGCTCGCCGAGTCGCTGCCGATCCGGCCTCGCTCGCGTCGTCTTGGAAGTTTGCAACGCTCGCAAACAGTATTCAATTCATCCGTGTCGCAGCGCTCATCGCGATTACTGCTACGCAGCTATTGCCCGATGTTGCGCCTGCGCTGCTCGCGGCCGCAGCTGCTGGAGTGTTACTGAGCATCATCCTGAGTGGTAGTGACGGAACCTCGTCGGCAGACGTTGCGCAGGTAGCTAACCCACTGCGCGTGATGCCTGCCTTACAGTTCGCGCTGTTCATGGCAGTTGTCTCGTTCGTGGGCAATGCGGCAACTACACTGATGGGCCAGCAAGGTCTGCTCATTACCGGCGCTGTTGGTGCGCTCGTCGATGTAGACGCGATCGTGTTGACGGTAGCCGATCGGGTAACGATTGGGGTGCTTGCCGAGACGCAAGGAGTAGTAGTGGTGGTGGTCGCAATTGCGATGAACATGCTCGTCAAATTGATCCTAGCGGTAACGTCCGGATCTCTGTCCTTTGCACTGCGGCTGCTAGTATCGTTCCTCGCAATGATTGTGGCGGCGCTCGTAGCGATGGCCATTGTAGGTGCTGTCTAAGGGGCGATCTGACGTATTTTCGCCCTTTACATCCAAACGAGGTTCCGCATGTCTGTTCGACGTTTGATCAGTCTTATGATCAGCGCATTGGTTCTCGGAGTTATCCCGTCATGCTTCCCGTCGCATGGGTTGTCGGTTGAGGATTACGATACTGTGCTCACGGGGTACATCCCTGGAACGCCGTTTGCATCGTATCGGACGTTTGCCATGCCTGACACGATCATTCATGTGGGTGATGACACTGACAAGCTCCTTGGTCGTAGCTACGATGCCCTGATGCTGTCCACGATTGCACGCAATCTCGAAGCCCGTGGATTCCGTCGTGTGATCGATACGTTGCAGGAGACGCCTGATGTGATGGTCTACGTTGCAGGCACAGCCTCGAGCTTTACGTCATACTACTCGTCGTGGAATGATTACTGGGATGATTATTGGGGTTGGGGATGGGGTCCGTACTATCCGCCATACTGGGGTCCATCATACAATTCGCTTACCTACAACATCGGTCGCATCAACATCGATATGGTAGACAATGGATTGGCGCGCCGAGGTTTGACGAACCCGATTGTGTGGAGTGGATCAATGAGCGGACTTCTTGCTGGGTCGATTTCACGTCCGTACATAACAACGAAGATCAATCAGCTCTTCGAGCAGTCGCCATACCTGGTCACAGGAGGTGCCCAATGAGAGCGCTTATCATCGCCTGCATGGTTCTTGTTGCCTCGACGCAAGTGCATGCCCAGCGTTACTTCGCAAGTCTGATGTGGTCGGTCGCAACACCAGCTGGCGCGTTCCGTTCGTTTGTTAATGAAACCTCGGCAAGTGGGTTCGGACTCGACGTGCAGTGGTGGGTTGCTGATCACATCTCGGTAGGCGTGCTTGGTGGCTACAACATGTGGTCTGACGTTTTTCGCGATCGTACACATGAGTTTCAGAGCGGTGCATATGATGCTGCAATCAATGGCACGCAGGTGCACACCGTGAATTCGTTCACCATCATGGCTGGGTCGCGGTACGTCTTCGGACGGTCCCGCGATGTGCGTCCGTTTGTTGGTGTGGCGGCAGGTGCTGTGACATCGAATCAGGTTCTGGATGTAGGATTCGTTGAATTCAACGAGGTCAATTGGCATCTCGGCGTAGCCCCTTCGGTTGGCTTGCTTATTCCTGTTTCGTTTCAGACGATGGTGGATCTCTCTGCTCGCATGAGCTATGGATTCCCTTCGGGCACAGCGCTCTACGATGCATCAACGCATGCCATCGCGTTCTGGAGTATTAACGCGGGCATCACCTTTGGGAACTAAGATGCCAACGCCAATTCCACATCCCGTGAACCCCAGTGATACGCTATCGTACCTGGATGCATTTGTCACACTTGTTCGCATTCTTCGCGAGCAGTGTCCATGGGATATGAAGCAGACACATCAATCGATCTCGCACCTCCTGATCGAGGAAGCCTACGAGACGATCGACGCCATTCATGCAGGTAACGATGTTGAGCTTCGGAAGGAACTTGGCGATCTGCTTCTCCACGTGGTCATGCACGCAGTCATGGCCGAGCAACGGGGTGCGTTTGATCTGCGCGCTGTAATCGCGTCGGAGTTCGACAAGCTCGTCAATCGCCACCCGCACATCTTTGCAGATACCGAAGCGGCGACGGAGGATGTGGTGCTGCAGAACTGGGAAGCGTTGAAAATGAAAGAAGGACGCACGTCAATTCTCGATGGCGTACCGCGCGCACTGCCAGCAGCGCTTCGTGCGCAACGCGTGCAAGAAAAGGCGGCCAACGTTGGATTCGATTGGCATGATCGACGTGATGTTTGGGCAAAGGTCGACGAGGAGCTTGACGAGCTCAAGCACGAGATTCATGAAGGCAACAAGGATGGAACTGCCCGTGAGTTCGGAGATGTGTTCTTCGCCTTGGTTAACGCAGCTCGGCACGAAGGTGTGATTGCAGAGGATTCGCTGCACGGTACGATTGGCACCTTTATGCGTCGGTTCCAGCACATTGAGCAGCGCGCGATCGAGCACGGGAGGGATCTCAAGAGCATGACGCTTGAAGAGATGGATGCGTATTGGGATGAAGCGAAAGGGAAGGGACTGTGAGAGTATCGATGGTAGCCTGGTTTGTCGCATGCATCTTCATCTTGACGGCATGTGGCGAGAGCAATTCGACGGTTGATGGCCAGTCGGCCGACTCTGCGTCGACGGGCGCTCAGCAAGGCACAGGCAGCGCGAATAAGGATGGCATCGATACGTCGACATTCACCGTTACCGACACGACAGTGACGCTTCGCAATTCCGAGTTTCCATCGCCGTCGGGTCGTGTTGTCAATGTGATGGTTACTGGACTCGACTCGCGATTGGGCGACCCAATGGGTCATGCCGATGCGAACCATCTTGTACGGTTCTTCCTCGACTCTGGGTGTATCGAGATTATCTCAATCCCACGCGACACACCACATGATGCAGGATTTGAAGACACCACCGGACTCAACAAGCTGACAAACGTGCGTGCAAATCGCGGACGTGCGGCATATCATGTTGCCGCTGCGGAGATTGCCGGCGTTTCGCGCATCGACTATTGGGTAGAGTTTGGCTTCTCACAGGCGATCGGCCTGTTGGAGCTCATGGGGTATAAAGAGAACGCCTCGTCAACACTTCGCGTGCTTCGCTCGCGGCAGGCATACGCCGCGGGTGACTATCAACGCGTGTACAACCAAGGGCAGTTCATTCGACAGATCATTCTGCGTGCGTTTGACCAGACGGACAACTTCTTGGGTGAACTGGCGCTGCGTGCATCGCTTGCACTTGTCGAAACGAATCTCACCTACGAAACATGTGATCAGATGCTCGACGCACTGCGTAGTCGTGGGTTCTCTGATGCCGATCCTTCGCGCATCTGGGTGCGACTCAAACCGGCGCTTATCACCAAGCTGAAGGTCTACTCGTTCGATTCAGCAAATGTTGACGCCATTGACCACCAGATCACGCAGAAGATTTCACGTCTCGGCCTTGACAGCATTCCTGTCAATACGCAGACGTACGAACGTCGGCTCTATAACCTCGTGCAAAAGGCAGCTGCTGATAGCGCACGTTCGGCCGGAAGTGTCATCCGCCTCCTTCGACGTCCATACGAGCAACGTGCATGGCTGCAGATCCCCAATCTTTCAAAGCGGAAGATGTATCGCGACCGGATTTGTGGGATGCTGATTGCGTCGTATCGTCGCGTAAAGAATCCAGACGCAGCGAAGCGTATCGAAGACTATATCGCGATCGAGAATCGCGTTAACGCAGGTAGGTAGTAGGGTTCAGACGATCTCGTCCGTACCAGAGCTCAAAGTGCACCAGCGCTCCGTCGATGTTTTCACCGCTGGTGCCAACTACTGTGCCTTGTTGCACCGTTGAACCTTGTCGAACATTAACGGTTGCGAGGTTCGCATACACCGAGCGAAATCCGTTTTGATGATCAACGATGACGAGCGATCCGAATCCAGGTAGCCACGTTACGCTGGATACTTCACCCTTGCTAATGCTTGCCACGCGTGTGCCAACGGCTGCGCGAATGTCGATGCCTGGATTTTCAAGCGTTGTGCCAGTCTTTGGGTTGCGATAGGTGCCGTACCCCTGCAGTAGCGACGTCGATGGTGTCGGCCATGGAAGGGAACGTCGCGCAAATCCTGGTGCACTTGGTGTACGTTCAGGCTTGGTGCTCTCCGAGCCAGACTCACGGGAAGGACGTGTTGTACGTGAGCGAGCTTGATCTCGTTTGCGTTGGTCCTCGCGCTGACGTTCACGTGCGACGAGGTTGGCGATCATCGATCGAACACGTTGGGCGCTTTGTTGCTTCTTCTGAAGCTCTGCGAGCAACGTTTCTTTGTTTGAACGCAGTCGTTGAAGTTCCTGCTGACTCTTCGAGATCGTCGTGACGAGTGTCGAACGTTCACGTTCTTTTGCCGTGATGATCTGCTGTTGCGTCGACGTGACGTCGTCGAGTAGATCCTTCTGTTCCGCAAGCGAGTCGCGCAGTGATCGCATTGATGCGCGATACGACGAGAGTGATGCAGTGAGTGCGCGGAACACAACGTCGGTGCGAAGTGAAGCACGAGGCACACCGGCATGCTCACGCTGATACATCCGCATTCGCTCGGCGGTCTCCTGCCATGATGTTTCGGCACGCTCGAGTGCTGACTGTGTTGAGCTGATGCGCTGTTCGAGCACCCTTGCAGTGTCTTGCAGTCGCTGAACATCGTCCTCGAGTCGAGCAATGAAGGTCGTTAGCTGATGTCGCTGACGTTGGAACGACGAAAGCGACCGCATGGCCGACGACTCACGTCGGTTCAATGCAGAAATGCGAGCACGCGTCTCCTCAATCGATTGCCGTAGTCTGCTAAGCTCGCGCTTCGTATCGGAGATGCTCGACTGTCCGAACGCAATCGACGTTAGGGCTGCGAGAAGAACAAGGATCGTTGTTAGGCGACTCAGAATTCCTCGGTCTTTTCTCGACGAATCACGGCACCCAGCGCACCAAGCTTATGCTCAAGTGCTTCATATCCACGGTCAAGGTGATACACGCGAAGAATCTCCGTCTGACCTTCCGCGATGAGCGCGGCCATCACAAGACTTGCACTTGCACGCAGGTCGCTCGACATCACCGTAGCGCCGGTAAGCTTCGCGCCACCCTTCACCACGCAGTACCCTTCGCCAGTCTCGATGTGTGCACCCAAGCGTTGGAGCTCGGGCACATATCCAAAGCGCGTCGGATAAATCGTGTCCTTGATACGAGCTGCGCCTGTCGAGGTAAGCATGAATGCCGCCCACTGCGCTTGCGAATCGGTCGGATAGCCAGGATAGATTGTTGCCGTGATGTCCACAGGATCAGGATCGCGATCCATGCGAATATGAATGTTGTCAGTGCCGATGTCTAATGTGCATCCGGCGTCTTCGAGTGCTTGTGTGACAGCTGTCAGATGCTGCGGTGCAACCTTGCGGACGTTGACGTCGCCCTTTGTCATTGCTGCGGCTATGAGGAACGTGGCTGCTTCAATACGATCGGGGATCGTCGCCACATCGACGTTGTGAAGTTCGTCTACGCCTTCAATCTCGAGTGTTGTAGTGCCAACGCCTGAGATCTTCGCGCCCATCGCGATCAGCATGTCGATTACTGACGTGACCTCTGGCTCGAGCGCAACATTAGTGAGCGTTGTATGCCCCTTTGCCAACACAGCAGCCATGATGATGTTGACCGATGCGCCAACACTTGAGATGTCGAAGTGGAAGTGATTGCCCTTCAGGCGATCGGCCTTGGCAATGATGTATCCACTTTCTACCTCGATCGATGCTCCAAGCTTTTCGAGCCCCTTGAGATGCAAGTCCACAGGACGTGGTCCGAAGTTGCATCCACCGGGCAGCGACACGCGTGCTTCGCCGTAGCGTGCAACGAGTGGACCCAGCACGTAGATCGACGCGCGCATCTGCTTGACGTAGTCGTATGGAGCCTCGTGACTCGTAAGGTGCGAGCCATCAAGCGTGAGGACATCTCCATCGAGATGCATCTCCACGCCCATGCTGCCAAGCAAGCGACTCATTGTCCAGAGGTCGCGATTGTTTGGTGTGTTGCGGAAGGTAAACGTTCCGGGCGCAAGCAAGCATGCAGGCATGAGTGCAAGCGAAGCATTCTTTGCACCGGAGATATCGACGGTTCCCGTGAGGCGCACCCCACCATCAACGATGAATTTGTCCATGCACAAAGATACTCGCTATATTCGCGCTCCCGTTAGAGGTGCTGCCGAAGGTCGGTGGCTGAGAACAAACTCTTTGAACCTGATCCGGATAATGCCGGCGAAGGAAAACGAGGTCAACCATGAATGTGCGCAGCGTCGCAGCATTGGTGGTGCTTGCATGCACCACGCAACTTCCAGCACTTGCCCAGAAGGCAGTAGACCGAGATACTACGTCGTATCGCATGCGCGAGGTACGTGTAGAGTCATCGCAGTATGCCAGAGATGTCGACCCAGTAACCCAGACCACGGTGACGAAGGCCGCGGTGGAGCAGTTGTATATCGGACAGGATGTGCAGTACGTGCTCGAGCGCACCGTACCGTCGATCATCGCTTACTCGGAGTCGGGCACGGCAGTCTCCAACTATGGAACGTTTCGATTGCGTGGTATCGACCAAACGCGCGTGAACGTCACACTTGATGGTGTGCCGCTGAATGACATGATTGATCAGGGCGTGTTCTTTTCGAACATAGGCGACTTGATCAATGGCATGTCGTCTGTGCGGGTCCAGCGCGGTACCGGACTTAGCACAAACGGGACAGCATCATTTGCAGGTGCCGTGGGGTTGTCGTCGCCATCACTATCGCTCTACAGCAACGCACGCCGTCCGATGGCCAACGTGCAGCTTTCTGGTGGATCGTTTAACATGCTTCGCGGTAGTGCTGCTGTGCGCACTGGGGCGATTGATAGCTCCGTCAATGTATACGCAAGATTTACCACGCTCGCAACCGACGGGTATCGACGTCACACTGGTACCACTGCGAACTCGGCGCATGTTGCTGCACGATGGCAGGATGCGACGAACACCAACTCGCTGCAACTCACCGGATTGTGGGGGCGCACGCAGAATCAGTTGGGATATTTCCCTGTGCCGAAGGCAACTGCTGATGCTGATCCACGCACGAACCTCAACGACAGTGCCGATGTCGACGACTTCGGACAGCATCTGATGTCGCTTGCGTATCAGCATGTGCTCAACGCGAACACGATCTTCTCCGCCACCGCATACATCGGTGGGGCAGGGGGCGATTACTTCACCGGGTTCCGCGATGCAGAAGGCGCGCTCACGCTGCTTAACTATCCGCTCGAGAACCGTCACTACGGTGCGGTAGCGCGTATCGACGCGCGCGTCAGCGACGTGACCATTCGAGCAGGTGTGCATGCGTACACGTTCCGACGTCGCAATTGGGAGTCGATCGCGCCCGAGTTAAACCGACCGTACTATGATGATCGTACGACGAAGAACGAGGTTTCGGCATTCACGCGTGTCGAGTACACAACAGGTGCGCTGAGCGTGCTCGCCGACCTTCAGTTACGCAGCGTGCACATGTCGTTTTCGATGCCCGAGATGTTGAGCGCCACGGAAGTTCTGCCTGTGCATCGCTGGGCATTTCTCAACCCACGAATCGGAGCGCGCTACGAGCTTACGGCAACGTCAGATATCTACGTATCGTTTGGTCGAACAAGTCGCGAGCCAACACGCTTTGACTTGCTAGGGGGCACGCAGATCACCGATGCGAACCTTCCGGTTCTTCGCACGCCGAACACTGTTCGTCCGGAGCACGTTAATGACATCGAGCTTGGCTACCGCATGGCGAGTGAGGATGTCACGCTCGACGTGACTGCGTTTGCGATGTTCTTTGCTGACGAGATCGCACCGATCGGACCGTATATCGACCAGCTCTTTGTACAGCTTCGCAAGAACGTTGAGTCAAGCCGTCGCCTCGGACTCGAAGTGCTGTCGACCGTACGACTCCATCGCACGTTGCAGGCAGATATTGCCGCCACGCTCATGACATCGAACGTTGCGCGCTTTGCGCCTGAGAATCTCGGCGTCGACACTGTGTTCACCAACGTCACACCGATCCTCACGCCATCGG
>JAURNF010000167.1 GCA_030830285.1 Candidatus Kapaibacterium sp. | reverse complement strand
GCTTGGTCAGCCCCTTCACGCATTCGATGCGTCGAAGCTCGAGGGTAACACCATTGTCGTTCGTCGCGCGCATGCACACGAACAACAATTCCGCACACTCGATGGCAAGGATCTCACGCTCACATCCGATATGCTGATGATCTGCGATGCCAACCGTCCGGTAGCTATCGCTGGCGTCATGGGCGGTGAGAACTCTGAAGTTGATGATGCAACAACAACTGTTGTAATTGAATCGGCATTCTTTGCACCAACGTCAGTTCGTCGCACGGCCAAGGCACATGGTTTGTCAACTGATGCATCGTATCGCTTCGAGCGTGGCATCGATCCCCCGGGCGTTGCTCGTGCGGCTGATCGTGCCGTTGCACTCCTGTGCGAACTCGCGGGTGGCACCGCAGGTACACGCATCGAAGTTGGCGCACCACGAATACCATCACAGCCAATTGCATACTCGCACGATCGCATTCGCTCGCTGATTGGCATCACGGAATCAAACGATCGCATCGATCTGATGCTCACATCCGTTGGATGCGTGTGTACCAACAACACGGCAACGCCACCATCATGGCGTGCGGATCTGCAGATCGAAGCCGATCTCGCAGAAGAAGTCATGCGTCTGTATGGCATCGACGCGATCCCATCGTCCACATCAGCACATCTGTCGCTGTCGGGCAATACGCTCCCAGCACACCTTCGTGCAGGGGGCGAGCACGGCCGCTCACTCCGCGATCGTGTTCGCACGATGCTTGTTGGACGTGGCTACTATGATTGCATTACGAACGTGCTTACCGGACCCGATGACCACGCGTCTGCGGGTGGATCACAGCACGTTGCGCTCAAGAACGCACTCGGTAAGGAGTTCTCAACGCTTCGTACATCACTACTGCCGTCGCTGCTGCGCGTGGTATCACGCAACCTGCGTCACGGACAGTCCACAGTGCGCGTGTTTGAAGTTGGCTCTGCATTCCAACGCGACGAGGCAACTGAGCTTGGTGTGCATCAACGCGAAGTTCTCACACTTTGCTGCGCAGGATCGGTAGAACATCATTGGAGTGCACCATCTCGATCAATGGACTTGTTTGATCTGCTCGGTGATGTTGCGAGCATCCTTCCCATGACCACCACACGTCCTGTGGAGTCGGCCATTGCTGGGTTCTCTGCGAACGTCGTGGAGATCTGCGTTGGATCGGTGATTGTAGGTGTTGCGGGCGAGGTTGATAGTGCACTTGCCAAACGGTCGGAGGTTGAGCGCGCAGCGTACGCTGCGGTGATTGACCTGCGAGCGATCGCACCACAACAGCGCACGTTTTCGCCGGTTGGACAATTCCCAACGGTGCGACGTGATCTTGCGCTCGTGGTCAAGGAAGAGATTACGGCAGGTCGTATACTTGACGTTGTACGGGAGCTCAATCTTCCGCTGCTTCGTTCCGTAGGCATTTTCGACGTGTACCGAGATGTAGCGATGGGAGAAGGAGTAAAGAGCATCGGTATTGAAATGACATTTCGGTCGGACGAGCGAACGCTGGTTGACGGTGACGTCGACACAGCAATAACTTCTATCATCGACGCAACGACCAAGGCACTCGGTGCCCATGTTCGTGGCGCATCAGTCGCGTGAGCACTGTATGATACCACAAGAGCAACCCGATCAGGATCACGACGCTTCACTCTTTGTCGAGCCCGAGGCAGTGTCGGCACCCGACCTTAAGAGTGCGATTGAGCACTTTTGGACAGCTGTGCGGAAGAGCGCCGAGGTAATCGTTACGCTTCGCCAAGAGAATACCATGCTTCAGTCGAACCTTGCCGTGCGCAAGGCCGCTGAAGAGGAACTGCTGCTGCGCGTCGACCAACTCCTTGTGCGTATTGAAGAGCTTGAGCGCGACCGTGTCGAGCAGCTGACCCGTATTGATACCGCACCGACCATCGTCACCGTGGATACCTCGCAGATCGAGGACCTCCAGGCGACGATCCGTGAACTCACCGAGAACCTCGAACAAGCACGTGCCCACCAAGAGGCGCATGGACTGGAACGGGAGGCCCTCGAGCACCGACTCCTTGAACTCGAGCGTGCAGCAACCATTACCGAATCGTCGAGCGAAGAGCTCACAGCCCTTCAGGATGAGGTTCTCGACCTGCGCCAACAGCTTGATCAGGCCATGGCAGTTATCGAGCGCTACCGCGCTGCTGGACTCCGCCATTTAGAAGATCCCGAGACCGAGCACCAGATGGCACTCTTTGGCGCTGCCGCTGCACGGCAACTCGTGACCGAGGAAGAACTTACAGAGTTGGCACGTCGACTCGACACCGTAGCAGATCGCGTGTCAGAATTGCTCGGTATTTCATAAATTCACGCTTCGACAACGAATCAACAACCGACACCCATGTCGAAAGCGATACGAGTCACGATTGGTGGAAAAGACCTTACTCTTCGCGGTAACGATGAAGAGAAGATCAAAAAGTCAGTACGCGAAGTCAATCTCCAGGTTCAACATCTACAGCAAACACTTCGGGAGCAATCAACACCGACACTCACGATCCTCGCAGCTCTGAATATCGCGGAGAAATACCTCGATGTGCAGGAACAACGCGCGAATGATCTCGAATTGGTGACGGACGAGCTCACGAAGATGACGGAATACCTGGATCGCGCCTGGTCGCAGCCCCTGTCGTAACAACGGCCCGCTGATGCATGACGTGACGGTGGAAGGCTTTGCCGCACTCCGCTACCGTTGTCGCACGCTTGAAAAAGAACCATACAAGTTTTTTCATTCCAGGGAATCAGGCTCTGACCATCCATGGCAGGCCTCACTCGTGAACACACGAGAATGATCCGGTTGCCAGGTGCGCCGGGGCGGTTCGGCCGCAGTCATTCAGTGGACGTCAGCGGTGGCCAGGATGATACCCACTGTGCGGTACGATTGGTTCTTTTCCCAACCGAAACAACCGGACCTCGGTCCGGGGTAGTGGATGCGGCTCTTTTATTTCATCTGTTTGTCAGACGTGCAGCCGTCTGCGGGCAGGACGACAAGGAGTAACGCAGTATGGATTCATCTTTGTTGACGGGAGTCATCGTCGGCGCGGCCATCGCGCTGGTGGGCTTCCTCATCACCTACTTCAGCGGAAAGAAGCTCGCAGCTGCGGCGCTTACCGACGCTGAGTCGAAGGCCAAGGCGATCGTCAACGACGCCGAGCATAAGGCCGAAGGCATTAAGAAGACGAAGATTGACGAGGCAGAAGACAAGTTCCGCGAGATGAAGCGGAAGTTCGAATCCGAACGCGATTCGAAGGAAGCAAAGGTCAAGAACCTTGAGAAGGAACTTCGCAAGCGCGAAGAGGGCATCGACCAAAAGCTCGAAGTCATCACGAAGAAGGAAAAACAGGTCGCCACGCTTGAGACGGATCTGCAAGGCAAGGTCAAGCAGATCGAGGCGAAGTCAAAGCAGATCGATGAATTGCTCGATGAGCAAACGATCCGTCTTGAGCGCATCACGGGTATGAGCCGCGAAGACGCGAAGAAGTTCCTCATCGACAACATGATCAACGAAGCCAAGGCCGATGCCGCACAAATGGTCAAGGATGTGCGAGACGAAGCCAAGCTGAACGCGCGCAAGGAAGCACAGCGTATCGTGCTGATGGCCATTCAGCGTACAGCATCTGATCACTGTGTTGAGTCGACCGTTTCGGTGGTCAATCTTCAGTCAGAAGAGATGAAGGGGCGCATCATTGGTCGTGAAGGACGAAACATTCGCGCCTTTGAAGCTGCAACAGGTATCGACCTGATCATCGACGACACGCCAGAGGCAGTCGTGATCTCGGGCTTTGATCCATTCCGTCGTGAAGTTGCACGTACGTCACTCGAGCGTCTGATGGGGGATGGTCGCATCCACCCAGCACGTATCGAAGAAGTCGTTGAAAAGGTCCGTAAGGAACTCGAAGAAGAAGTCGTACGCGTTGGTGAGAATGCCCTTATGGAGCTGGGCATTCACAACATCCATCCAGAGATGGTGCGTTACATCGGTAAGATGAAGTATCGCTCGTCGTACGGACAGAACTTGCTTGCACACTCGATTGAAGTTGGCTTCCTTACAGGAATCATGGCCAACGAGCTCGGACTTGATGTGAACCTTGCCAAGCGTGCTGGTTTGTTGCACGACATCGGTAAGACCATCGACCGCGAACTCGAGGGTCCGCACGCGCTCCTCGGTATGGAGCTCGTCAAGAAGTTCAAGGAGCATCCACTGGTGGTCAACGCCGTCGGTGCGCACCACGACGATATCGAAATGGAATCGCCAATTGCTGTGCTCGTGCAAGCTGCTGACTCAATCAGCGGCGCACGCCCTGGTGCACGTCGTGAATCACTCGAGAACTACATCAAGCGTCTGCAGCAGCTTGAAGAGATTGCAACATCGTTTGATGGCGTCACCAAGACGTATGCAATCCAAGCTGGACGTGAAGTACGCGTGATGATCGAGCCAGATCGTATCGACGACTTGCGCGCAGATCAACTCGCGAACGATATCGCTGGCCGTATTGAATCTGAAATGGAATATCCAGGTCAGATCAAGGTCACCGTGGTCCGCGAACGCCGCTCAACAGCTATCGCGAAGTAGTGAGCAGTAGTAGTAAGGGCGAGGCATCGCCTCGCCCTTACGGCCTCAGCCCTCCTCGTCCTCCTCATCATCCTCGAGTGCATCGAGCATATCGCTCCAGAACGCACCCTCGGTGAGAGCTGCAGGATCGACGCGCTCAACAGCAGAGGCAAAGCGTTCGATGATGCCATCGACGTCGTCACTGGTGTCTGACTCCAAAGCGCGCCACGCCTCGAGGCATAGCAGGAGATGTCCTACCGACGTGTTGACAAACTGCTGCGCGTAGAATCCCCATTCGCAGTCGAGCAACACAACCACTCCATCTGCGCGCTCGTCGATACACAGCGCATCGCCAAGCGACGTGGTGCCGATTCGCCAGTAGGCAGCGAAGAAGTCAGCGCTCGCATCTTCATCATCTTCAGGAATCTCAATCACGCTCGACAACCGAACTGGCGCGTCGTCAAATGTGATCTCCGGCTCTGCCGTTGCTGGCAGTCCGGCCTTGGTCAGCACATCGATCGTTGTGCTCGGAGCAAGCACGTCGCGCACTGCATCGGCTGAGACCGTGCGGAGCGCCGAGCCCTTCCATGATCGAGCGAGCACGGCGCCTGGCGGAATCGCCTGCGGTTGTGCATCGGCTGACAGGGCACGCAAGAAGAGCGCCGACGTTAGCGTCATGTGTGCGATGTACACCGTATCGATGTTCGTCGCATCATCAGGATTGCTCTCAAGAGCATCCGCTGCTTCGTCGCGCACATCGGCGAGGTTGTCAAGTTGTTCATCAGTGAGGAGCGCCAAGCGCTCGGGATGCTCGAGAAGTTCGGGCAATCCAAGTTCGGTTAGGTATGAATGCATGCGGCAAGTTACGTCACTAATAGCACTACGCCTATCACGGCGATGATCGCTCCAACAACTGACCGCCATCGTACGGGCTGTCGGTACACAATTGACGCGATCGCAATCACGACAAACGGTACCATCGACATGATGGTCTGCGCAATCGCAACTTCGAGATACCGAGCTGCGATCAACGAGCACGTAACGCCGATGATCGGTCCAAACAACACGCCCAAGTACATCGCGCGTGCCGCTGACTTGTCGACGAAGGCTTCGCGCAACGGACGATGTGGCGCGCGACGAATGATGTCGAGCACGTAGGTGCCAACGAAGCCAACGCTCATCCGCATGAACGTGGCATGGAAGGGGGAGATCGCTCCGTCGTGTGCTTCCAATCCAAGCTTCGCTACCACAAGGCCAATTCCCTGACACGCAGCGCCACCGAGAGCGAGTAGGATGCCAAGTGTAAACGAACCATATCCTTCACGCAACACGTCGGTGCGCTCGTCTGCGCTGCTCATGGCGAACATGACGCCGAGGATCGACAACGTCATTGCGCCGATATCGATCAGCGTGAGGGTCTCGTCGAGCACGACGAACCCAACCACGGCCGCCGCTGCCGGCGCCATTGTACCGACCACGCTCTGACGTCGCGCGCCGAGAATGCGTAGCGAGGTGAATCCAAACAGATCGCCAACGGTCAACCCGATCACGCCACTCAACCCAAGCCAGAGCCAGTGTTCCCAGACCGACTCGGTGAGGATCTGCCAGGGCCACCAGCCCTGGATGACGCAGCACAATACAGCGGTCGCGCCCACTGCAAGCAATAGGCGCGTCCGATTGAGAAGTCCTGGGTCGATCGATCGCGAAGCACGAAGGAACACAATCGTACCAAACGACCACGAGACCAAGGTTATGCAGGCGGCTATGAGTCCAAGTATCATAGGGGAGTGGGGGAAACAGCAAAGGGCGCCGAAGCGCCCTTTATGTTATCTGTTCTTCTTCTTGTGACGGTTCTTACGAAGCCGCTTCTTGCGCTTGTGCGTGGCCATTTTATGGCGCTTGCGCTTCTTTCCACATGGCATGGGATCCTCGACGAATGCAGTGAATAAACGTGATGTTTCAATGTTGTTGTGTTGCTCTGATCTCGTCAAGCGCCATCGAAGCGCGCTTGCCGTAGTCCGTTGAAGCGTTGACGTCCCTGCACTTGGTGAACCACACGACAGCTTCATCGAGCTGGTTCATCTGACCGTACATCGCAGCAAGGTTTAGGAGTGCTGCCTGATTGGTCGGTGCACGCGAAATCACGCGCTTCATTTCATCGATGCCCTCTGACTGTTTCCCCGAGGCATACAATGCATACGCATAGTCGATGCGAACCATCGTGTTGCTTGGGTCGACGGACGTAAGGAACGACCGATAAAACCGAACTGCCTTGTCAAATTCCCCAATGTCATAGCTGATATTCCCTGCGGAAATCAACAGCATGCTATCGAGAGGTCGTGCGCGAAGCGAATCTTCCACCACCCGCAACAACCCTGAGAGCGAGCGCTTGCGCTGTTCCATGCGAACCTGCAACGAATCGGCGAGCTGCTGCTCCCGCTGTTGCGATGCTCGCTGTTCTGCAAGCCCCTTTCCCGTTTCAACATCCTGCGCGACACGATATCGAACAACTGCATACGATCCGCCGGCAGCAATACCCGCAGCGATGATGATTGCCGCGGCTAGACTACCAGGTTTCATACCGTTGCCGAATCCTGCTGCACAGAATCGCTGCGAAGCTTGTCGTGCACCTTTTCCTGGAACTCTGAGCTCACCTTGAATGCGGGGATGAACCGCTCTTCAAGTGGCACGGGGTCGCCAGTACGAGGATTACGAGCCATGCGTGGCTTGCGGCTCTTCACGCTGAAGACGCCAAATCCGCGCAATTCGATACGGTGCCCCTGCGCGAGCGAATCAATGATGCTCAACAGGAACCCATCAACGACAGCTTTGGTCTCGAGCTTGGTAAGCCCGGTCTCGCTGGCAATCTTATCGACGATATCGGCTTTTGTGACGTTCAACGCGGCCTCGTGGTCAACGATACAATACTCCGCTCCGACTTGCGTACCCAACCTGGTGCAAAACCTTCGGGGTATGGACGGCAAACATACGAAAGCCCCTTATTCTGCACAAACTTAGCCTCAAACAAATGGGGTGGACTTCTGTATCTTTGTGCCTTCGTACCGCAGGGAGGAAGCGTGACCTGGTCCCAGGAAGTGGTTCCAGCAGAACATCAGGACATTCATACGTTGCTTCGCGATAGCGAGCGACTGCCGCGCCACGTTGCCATGATTATGGACGGGAATGGTCGGTGGGCGCAGGATCGCGGTCGTGTACGTATTGACGGACACCGCGAGGGCATGGAAAGCGTCCGCTCGGCCGTGAAGACGTGTTCCCAATTGGGTATCCGATACCTCACGCTGTACGCGTTCTCGATTGAGAACTGGAAGCGGCCGGTTCCTGAAGTGCGGTTTTTGATGTCGCTCCTTGAGTCGTACCTCGAACGTGAAGTCGATGAATTGCACGCCAATGGTGTTCGTATTCGGACGATTGGCAAGACCAATGCCCTCCCAAAATCTGTCCAGCGAATGCTGCAGACAGCTATGGATCGCACCCGCGAGAACACGGGCCTGACCCTCACGCTTGCACTGAGCTACGGCTCGCGATGGGATATCGCTCGTGCGGTGCAAGTGATGGCGATGGACGTACGCCGCGGAAAACTGTCGCCGGAGGATCTCACAGAGGAGACGATCACGCAGTATCTGCAGACGTCGTACATGCCTGACCCAGATCTGATCGTTCGGACGAGTGGCGAGATGCGCTTGTCGAATTTCTTGATGTGGGAAGCGGCCTATGCCGAGATCTACGTCACAGAACAACTCTGGCCCGACTTCCGCAGCCGCGATTTGTATCGTGCGCTGAGTGAGTATGTCGTGCGTGAGCGCCGCTTCGGAAAGACGTCGGCGCAAGTGGCAGAATCTTCGGGGGAATCCCCACGAACAACGTTGGAGCGGATCCTGCATGCGCTTCGTTAAGACAGTTGTTCTCCTGATCGTTGGTCTTGTGATGGCAGCTGGCGCTTGGGCGCAGCAGCCGGCACAGCGCTATCCGATCATTGCGGGTATCACGGTTGAGGGCCTCACCGAGGGTGCCGATATGTCAACGGTGATTGCGTACTCTGGACTGCGGGTCGGACAAGAGGCCCGGCCTGATGATCTCGTGATGGCTGTCCGCAACCTGTGGAACCGCCGCACCTTTAAGGACGTCCGAATCGAGCGCGAGCGTGAAACGGCTCTT